>DASXLF010000535.1:0-15445 GCA_036496405.1 Steroidobacteraceae bacterium
AGAGCAAATACGCTTCTCCATCCGGCCCCGAGACATTGTAAAAGAATGCGCCGAAGGCCGCGCCGCTGAGCTTGGTGGCGGAATCCGTCATGGTCTGCACCAGCAACTGCAGATCCAGCTGTGCGGCAATCGCGGTGCCGGTGGCATTGAGCAACTCGAGAATGCGCGTTTCTTCGAGCAGTGCCTTGTCCGACTGGCGCCGCTCGGTAACGTCGCGAAACACCATCACCGCGCCAGAGATCTCACCCCTGGCGTCGCGAATCGGCGCCGCGCTGTCCTCGATGGCCAGTTCCCGTCCGGACCGGCTCACGAGCGCCGTGTGGTCGCCAAGTTCGACTATCCGGTCCTGCGACAGAGCGGTCTTGACGGGATTTTCTGCGGGCTGCCCGGTTTGCTCGTTGATGATCTGAAATATCCGCTCCAGCGGCTCACCGTGGGCTTGTGCCGAGCTCCATCCGGTCATGGCTTCTGCGATCGGATTGAGAAAACTGACTCGTCCCTGGAGGTCGGTCGTAATTACGGCATCGCCGATGCTGGCCAGAGTGACGGCGAACCATTCGCGCTGCTGTTGCAGCGCTTCACGGGCAGCAGCCAGTTCACCCTCGTCCGTAATTTCGCAACTCCCAGCCTCAGCCGCCGCTGTAGCCGCCAATGATGGGCAGAATCTCGCCGGTGATGAAACTCGAACATTGCGCGGAGGCCAGAAAAACGTAGGCGGGCGCGATTTCCTCGGGCTGCGCCGCCCGCTTCATCGGTGTGCCGGCACCGAAGTGCGCGACCTCCGCGGCGCTGCGGTCGGACGGATTCAACGGTGTCCACACCGGACCGGGCGCCACCGCGTTCACGCGAATGCCTCTACCAATCAAGTTGGTCGCCAATGAGCGCGTGAAGGCGTGAATGCCGCCCTTGGTTAGGGAATAGTCGAGCAGGCCTTTGTTTCCCAACAAGCCGGTAACTGAACCAGTGTTGACGATGGCAGCGCCTTTGCGCATGTGGGCCAGGGCCGCCTGCGCCATAAAAAAATAGCCATATAGGTTGGTGCGCAGCGTCAGGTCGAAGTGTTGCTCGCTCAGGTCCTCGATTCGCGCGGTATGCACTTGAAAAGCGGCGTTGTTCACCAGCACGTCCAATTTTCCCAATTGCCGCACGACCTGCGCCGCGGCCCGCGTGCAGAATTTCCGTCGCCGCACATCGCCCGCGATCAATATGGCGCGCCGGCCCTCGGCTTCAACGGCGGCCCGGGTATCGCGCGCATCGGCGTGCTCGTTCAAGTATTGAATGGCGATGTCCGCGCCTTCGCGCGCGAACAGCACGGCTACCGCGCGGCCGATGCCTGAGTCGGCGCCGGTAATCAGGGCGACTTTGCCGGCCAGCTTGCCGGAGCCGCGATAAAACGGGGCGTCGAACAGGGGCTGCGGCGTCAGCTTGGCCTCCCTGCCGGACTTGGACTGGTGCTGCCGCGGCATGGGCGGTTCGGGATAACGGCGAGCGCCGGCCTGCATGGCGCCCTTGGGCTCGCGAACCGGATGCAACCGATCCGCGCGCGCTACTTGCTGCTGGATGCGGCGCTGTAGCGCGACTACTCGGCTGGTTCGGGATTTCTTCCTGACGGCCTTCACGACGGCTCCTATGCGCACTTGGCGTAGCACCATGCCTTGCCGCCGGGAGCGCAGGTGTCAGTGCGATCCTGATTCCCGTGTAGGGAATCAGCGAGCTAGAACGAGAAGCCGCCTGAGATCACCAATGCGCCGGGCGCGAAGCTGATGTGCGTGGTGCGGATCTCGCCGGCGGTATCGGCGGTGAGATTGGTTCTGACGCGCGAGAAGGAATACGACGCATACAGACCCAACCTCGGCGACAGGCGGTAGGCGAGTCCCGCTGTAGCCGTGGGACCGATCGAAGAAGTCAGCGATATTTTGGTCGGGCCGCCACTGACGGCATCGCCGGCGGCCGTGGATTGCCGATCATAGAAATTCACGTACGTGACGCCGATGCCCACGTATGGGCGCAAGGCGTAGCGTTGGTCGAGGAATTTATAGGTCAGCAGCGCCGAGGGCGCCAGCCATCGGGCGCTCGAGATCTCCTGCCCGTTGTAGGGCACCGAGCCCACGGTCGCCGGTCCGCGGCCATAGGTTTTGGTGGCGGGCGGCCAGCCGGCGGCCAGCTCGAAGCCGAAATGCCTGGAAAATGTGCGCTCGTAGGCCAGGTACAAGGTCTGCACATTCTTGACGTGCACATTCAGGCCCGCGGGCACGAACGGGCCGGAAATATCGCGCGCCGTGGCATCGTAGAAAATGGCATAACCACCCACGCGAATCTCATTATCGGGAGTGGTGTCGGATGAGCTCTGCGCGGCCTGACACAGCGGCACGCCCGAGCCCGTCAGCGCGACCAGCAGCGCATACTTGCAAAATGCTTTCATGGCCGATTCCTTAGAACTGGCTGAAGAAGGAGCGGGCGCCCAGCTGGCAGAAGGGTTCCACCGCTGCGTGGTAGCCGGCAACGATTGCCTCCTGCGCCTGTGCCGGGCTCAAGCCACCGCCGGCGGCTGATTCATCAAAGGCCAGTTGCTGCGCCTGGCTGCTCTGGAAGCCGGCCTGAATCGGCGTGAACGCTCCGGCCGGTGTGGCATTCAGATCGAGCACCGTCACCAGGCCAGCCGGCAGAGTGCTCCAGAAGGCCGCCATGGTCCCCGTGTTGACACTGAAGAAGACCGTTGGATCCTGATCGCCACCGCACAGCAAGGTGGGCGAATTGGGCGCCCAGTCGCCGTTACGCATGTCGTTGGTATAGAACGCCAGTCGCAACGTCTGCGTGGGTGCCACCGCGGCCAGCGGCACCCCGGCTACCGGCGTCGGCACGGCGCCGTCCGGGTTGGCTGCCGCATCGAGCGCGTAACTGACGCGATAATCGTTATTGATCAGGAATGGCGAACCAAAGCCCGCATCGAACAGTGGCGTGTCGGGATTGCTCGGATCACTGGGTATGGCCAGTGCGGCCGTGAGTTCGGTCGACAGGGTTGCGTTGCCCGGAATGGTCACGATCGGCGTGGTGCTGTCGAACAGTGCGGTCTGCGGCAGCGAGCCATTGGCGAACAGGGTATCGATCGGGGTCGCGCTAGGCAGCACGGTTTCGATACCGGCGGCGTAGGTGGAGCTGTAGATGTCGCTGGGCGAGCTGTAGATATTGCGGTAGGCGTGCTGATAGCTCGTGGTCAGCAACGGACCGAATACCGTGGAGCCAATATCCACATCGCCAAAGAAGATCGCATCGCCAAAGGCTTCGAGGGCGTAGGGCCCGGACATGGGCGCCGCCGCGGTCACGGCTTTGCCGGCGGCTTCCAGCGCACGCTGCGTGGCCATCGCCACGTGTCCGCCTTCGGAATAGCCGGTGACGAACAGTTTGCCGTTGTCGCTGGTGGCTGAGGAGAAAGTATTCGGCAACGCGCTGCGGGCCGCGCTCAGCGTATCGATCATCTCGCCGGACTGTTGCACGGCGTCGAGGAACGGGTGGTAGCCCAGGGTTGAAATGTCATAGCCGGCATAGTTGGGCGCGACGACGATGTAGCCTTGCGCGGCGAACATGGCCGCGACCAGCACGCCCTCGAGGTTGGCTGGGTTGGTGACGTCGGCAATATTGGCGGTCTTGTCGGTCTGGGTGCCATGCGCATACAGCACGATGGGGCGCGGGCCCGAGCAACCCGGCGCCGCCCCCGTGGGCACCATCAGCGCGCCCGAGGATTCGGTGCTCTCACCGGCGCCGCCGACGGTCCAGAATTTGAGATAGTAAAAGTCCACGCCGCATCTCGGCGCACCGGTGATCTGCAACAGCTCAGCACCGGTGGCGCTGGCCGACAGTTGCGCCGCCAGACTGGCGGCGTTCAGCGAGGCGATGCGTAGCGGCGGATTCTCGGCCAGGGTGCCGTGAGCGGTCGAATTGCTCACTGCCGACGTGTCACTGTCGGAGCCGCAGGCGCTCAGCACGGCGGCGGCCATGACTGCGACCAAGTGTCCGCGCAATTTAAACATGCCTGAGTCCCCCGACCCGCGCGCCGGTTGAACATGTTGCGGCCGGCGCTACAACCGCGTTGATTCTACGCCGTCGCGCCTGCCGGGTTTCGGGATAAATGCGTTATCCTTGCTGCCGTTATGAAGTTCAAGGACTACTACGCCAGCCTCGGGCTGGAGCGTGGCGCCAGCGACGACGCCATCAAGAAGGCTTATCGGCGTCTGGCCCGCAAATACCATCCTGACGTATCCAAGGAGGCCGGAGCCGAGGAGAAGTTCAAGGAGGTTGCTGAGGCATATCAGACCCTCAAGGATCCGGAGAAGCGGGCGGCCTACGATCAGCTGGGCAGCCACCCGGCCGGCCAGGAGTTCAATCCGCCGCCCGATTGGCAGCAACAATACAGCGAGGCGCCGTTCTCGGCCGACGAGCTGGATCTGTCGGATCTTTTTGCTCATCTGCGCGGTGCCGGCGCTCAGCGCGGCGGTCGCCGATCGATGCCCGGTCAGGACTTCGAGATCGCCGCTGCCATCAGTATCGAGGACGCATTCCACGGTACGCAGATCGATCTGGATCTGAACATGCCGGAATACGATGAGCACGGCCAGCTGCGGCGTGTGCCGCGCGCCTTCAAGGCGCGCATCCCCAAGGGGGCGACCGACGGCCAACGACTGCGTCTGCCGGGCAAAGGCGGCAAGGGCATGAACGGTGGCCGCGACGGCGATTTGTATCTGAACATCAGCCTGCGCCCGCATCCGCTGTATCGCGCCGCCGGCCACGATCTGTACCTGAACCTGCCGCTGGCGCCTTGGGAGGCGATTCTGGGTACGGCGATCGAGGTTCCGACCCCAGCGGGCGCCGTGCGATTGAAGGTACCGGCGGGCACCCAGGCCGGACGACAGTTGCGTTTGCCTCAGCGCGGCTTACCCAAGCCCAAGGGGGGAAATGGCGATCTCTACGCCGTGGTGCAGATCGTGGTCCCTAGTGTCGTTACCGAGGCGCAGCGCGAGGCCTATCAAAAGCTCTCGGAGCTGTCGGGCTTTGATCCACGGCCGCATTTCGCAACGGAGGCCAGCCATGCGCGTTGAGCTCACGGAAGCGCTTTGGTTCGAACAGCACGAACTGTCGTTATCGCAGCTCGCGGAAATCTCGGATCTGCCGCGCACGGTGCTGGAGGAGCTGCTGGATTGCGGCGCCATTGCGCCGCTGCAGCCCGGGCCCTCGGAATTGCGCTTTGGCGCGGCGGCCTTGCGTGCCGCCCGGACCGCTCGTCGTCTGCGCATGGATTTTGAGCTCGACGTGCAGGCGCTGGTCGTGGCCTTGAGCCTGGTCGCCCGGGTGGATGAACTTGAGGCGCAGCTTCGAGAGTTGCAGGCTCGGCAGCCGCAACGCCTACGCTAGGCCCGGCGCGTGAGCGGGCTAGGTATTCAGCGGCAACGCACCGAGCATCAGTGCGGTGTCGACTTCGCTCTCCGCTGCCAGCCAGTCCGCCGCTTCGTGTCCGGGCGCAAAGCCACGCCTCTCGGCACGATAGTAGGCGGCTTGGGCGATCAGTTCCCGTCGCAGGTTCTGATCGATGAGCGCGGCTGGGACCGGGCGGCTTTTTTGCTGCACGGATCGGCTGGCGCTGCGGGTCCCACGTGCCGACGGGGATGTCTGGGCTCCCATATACACACTCCTCCAGGTCACAAATAAGTCACAAACTATAGCGTTTATCTTCGCTCGACTTGACCCCGAGGGCAACGCTTGAGTCCACAGAATTGTCAGCATAGCGACGCGCATTCGCGCCGCAACCTGTCGCGAGTCAACGTCAGTGCGGCTCCGGCCGCGATATGTCAGCATGAAAGCTTCCTGGAGGGCGTTGGAGTGAAGCCATGAGTTCCTGGTCGAGTGAATTATCGATGTGGTCGCGCGCTTGCGCCTTGATCGACCAGGCCGAGCGCCGTCACCGCCGCTTTTTTGAACTGATGGCTGTGCCGTCACCGCAGCCCGCCTGGGAGCCGCCCGTGGATGTGTTCGTGCTGGAGCGCGAACTGCAGGTGGTGGTAGCGCTACCGGGGGTACGCGCCGACGCCATCGAGGTCGAGCTGTCCTCGAGCGGAATATGGATTCGCGCCGAGAATCATTTGTCGCGGCTGGCGGGTCAGTCGCGCATCGTGCGGCTGGAGATTCCCTACGGCCGCATCGAGCGCCGGGTCGAATTGCCGCCGGGCCGCTACCAGCTGCTGGGCCAGGAGTTGCTCGATGGTTGCCTGCGAATCCGTCTGGCGGGGGATTGGCTGTGAGCGCCACCGTGACGGCCGATGCGGCTGCGGTGGCCGAGGCGTCTGAAGACACGCTGATCATCTTGTCTCTGCGCAACACGGTGCTATTTCCGCTGACGGTGCTGCCGATCACCATTCACAGCGAACGCACCATCGCCGGCGCCCAGGAGGCGGTCAAAGCGCGACGCAAAGTCGGTCTGGTATTACAGCGCGAGGCAGCCGCGGAGGATCCGAAGGCTGACGGCCTGCAGCGCGTGGGCACCATGGCCAGCATCGTGCGCTACGTCACCGCCGGCGATGGTACGCACCACCTGATCTGCCAGGGCGAGCAGCGCTTTAGCATTCGGGAATTCGCCGGCGAGGATCCGTTCCTGACCGCGCGGGTGGAACTGCACCCGGAGCCGACACTGGTTGATCCGGAAATCGAAGCGCGCGCCCTGCGCCTGCGCGAACTGGCGCTCGAGGCCCTGCAGTTACTGCCGCAGGCACCCGAGGAACTGGTGACGGCCATTCAGAACATCGCCTCCTACGCAGCACTGGCGGATCTGATCGCGAGCTTTCTCGACATCAAACCGCTGGAGAAGCAGGAGGTACTGGCCGCTTTCGAACTGCGTGAGCGCCTCGACCTGGTGCTGGGGTTTCTGCAGCAACGCCTGGAAGTGATGCGCATCTCGCGTCAGATCGACGAGCGCACCAAAGGGGCTTTCGACGAGCGGCAGAAGAATGCGGTACTGCGCGAGCGGCTGCGGCAGATTCGCAAGGAACTCGGCGAGGACGATGATGAGTCTTCCGAGATAGCCGAACTGAAGGAATCGCTGGTCAAGGCCAAGATGCCGGCCGAGATCGAGGAACACGTGCGGGCGCAGATCGGGCGGCTGGAGCGCATGGGCGAGTCGAGCGCCGAATATTCGATGACGCGCTCGTATCTGGAATGGCTACTGGCGCTGCCCTGGTCGATAGTGGATAAGGAAGAGATCGATATCGACAAGGCGCGACGCATTCTCGACGAGGATCACTTCGGTCTTGAGACCATCAAGCGCCGGATCGTTGAATTCCTGGCGGTGCGCAAGCTCAACCCCGAGGGTCACAGTCCGATTCTGTGTTTCGTCGGACCGCCGGGGGTGGGCAAGACCTCGCTCGGGCAATCGATTGCGCGCGCCCTGGGGCTGAAATTCGTGCGCGTGAGCCTCGGCGGCGTGCACGACGAGGCCGAGATCCGTGGCCACCGCCGCACCTACGTCGGGGCGCTGCCCGGCAATATCATCCAGGCGCTGCGCAAGGTAGGCACGCGCAATCCCGTGATGATGCTGGATGAAGTGGATAAGCTGTCGGCCAGCAGCCAGGGCGATCCATTCTCGGCGCTGCTGGAAGTGCTCGATCCCGAGCAGAACCATACCTTCCGCGACAATTATCTGGGTGTGCCCTTCGACCTGAGCAAGGTACTGTTCATCGGTACAGCCAACATGCTCGATTCCATGCCGGCGCCACTGCGCGATCGCATGGAGATCATTCAACTCACCGGCTACACCGAAGACGAAAAGCTGCAGATCGCACGGCGCTATCTGCTGCGGCGCCAGCTGGCGGCCAACGGCCTGACCGCCGAGCAGGTGCAGTTGTCCGACGATTGTCTGCGGCGCGTGATCACCGACTACACCCGCGAAGCGGGTGTACGGAGCCTGGAGCGCCAGATCGGCGCGGTGCTGCGCTACTGCGCCGTGACCATCGCCTCGGGACAGCCCGGGCCGATTGTGCTGTCGGCGCCGGATCTGCCGGCCATTCTCGGATCGCCGCGCTTCGAAAATGAGATTGCCATGCGCACCAGCGTGCCGGGGGTCGCCACCGGCTTGGCCTGGACGCCGGTGGGCGGGGACATTCTCTTCGTCGAGAGCAGCCGCGTGACCGGATCGGGCAAACTGATCCTGACCGGACAGCTCGGCGATGTGATGAAGGAAAGCGCGCAGGCGGCCATGACCTTGGTCAAGGGACACGCCGAACGCCTCGGCATTGATCCGCTGGTGTTCGAGAAATCCGACGTGCACATCCACGTTCCGGCCGGCGCGGTGCCGAAGGATGGTCCCAGTGCCGGGGTCGCGATCTTTGCCTCACTGGTATCCATGCTCACGCAGCGTACGGTGCTGCACGATGTGGCCATGACCGGCGAGATCAGCCTGCGGGGTTTGGTATTGCCCGTGGGCGGCATCAAGGAGAAAACGGTGGCGGCGGCCCGCTCGGGCATCAAGACGGTCATCCTGCCCTCGCGCAACCGGCGCGACTTCGAGGAGATTCCGGAGAGCGTGCGCGAAACGCTGAAGTTTGTCTGGGCCGAACGCGTGGAAGACGTGATTGCGGCGGCGTTCGACGGTGAAGTGGCGCGGCGCGTGGCCGCCTGACTTCAGCGCCGCTGCCGCGCCAGGAACTCGATCGCCAGCCGGTAGCCTTCCACGCCCAGCCCGGTGATCACGCCGCTGGAGGCAGCGGCCAGCATCGACTTGCTGCGCCACGATTCGTCACGACGGTAGATGTTGCTGATGTGCACCTCGACGATCGGACACTCGCACAGGCGCATGGCATCGAGAATCGGCACCGAGTGATAGCAGAAGGCGGCAGGATTGATGACGATTCCGGCCGCGCGCCGCGCCTCGTGCAACCAGGCGATCATCTCGTGCTCGGCATTGGTCTGGTGACAGACCAAATCGAGGCCATGAGCCTCGGCCGCCTTGCGGCACAAGGCCTCTACTTCGGCGAGCGTTGCGTGACCATAGATGTGCGGCTCACGCTCGCCGAGCAGATCGAGATTGGGTCCATTCAGCAGATAGACGCGTGTGCTCATCGAGCCGGCCGTCAGACGTCAGCCAGGCACATCCTGGACTGTAACCACCACCGCCGGGGCGGAGTCGGGAACGGCAGCGCGCTGCTGCTGTTCCTCACGGACTTGCGCGATCGTCAGCCCGGTGTGCGCGGCAATGACGCTCAGCAGGCGGTGAGCCGCGTCGCGCGGCAAGGCAATGGCATGCAGCTGCTCCCAGATGCGGATGCGCGCCTGCGGAGTATTCAGGCTCGAGGCCTGTTCGGTCAGCGCTTGCTGGCGGCGTTCAGAGGCCGCGGCCTGCTGGCGCGCCAGCCGCTCTCGAAACTCCGAGCTCGGTTCGCCGGCAAACGGCAGGGAATCACGCCATGAGTTCATGAAGCAGCCTTCGCCACAATGCGGCAGGTGAGCTCGATCGGACAACTGGCACCGGTCACGCGATCGCGCGCACGCACGCCGGTGCACTGCAGTTTGGCGGTGCCCGAACGGCTCGCACGGCTGCTGGAAGCGGCTACCTGCGCGACGCTGGCGCTCAGGTCGAACTCGCCATTGCAATCCGCGCACGGGCAGGTGAAGCGAAAGAAAGCTCGCGCCGGAGGATAAAAGGCGTGCGATTGCGAGGAGGGCGCGGGCTCTTTGGCGACGGTGCCGGTGCGGTCCGCGAACGCCAGCTCGATGCTCAGCTGCGAAACCTCCGGAAAGGCGGTACGCAGCGGCGGTGCGCGATCGCGGTCATATTGCCGCTGATAGCGCCGTTGCTCATCCACGGTGGCATTCTTGCGGGCAGCGAGCTTCATGATCTACGCTCGATCGCCGACGGCTTGGCCAAGCTGCCTCCAGAATGAAATGGTGGGGTGCTTCCCCTCGCCGGGCTGATGCAGTCGGGAAGCGTGGGGTAGCGAAGCTTAATAGCCCGCCTGTTCAAGGGCGCAGTGTAGCACAAATCGCCCGCCCTGGTCGCTAGTTCAGCATGGCTTCGAGTTCCGCCCAGCGTGCGTAGCCCGATTCCAATTCGCTGGCGATGGCGGCCAGACGCTGCAGCTGCGCGTGCAGGGCTTCCGGCGCACCGCGGTACAGGGAGCCGTCGGCGAGCTTCGATTCCACGCGCTCTTTTTCGGCCTCGAGCGCCTGCAGCTGCTCGGGCAAGGCCGACAATTCTCGTTGCGCCATATAAGAGAGTCGGCGGCCGCGTCCGGCGGCCCGTACCGATGCGCTCGCGGATGGCGACGGCGTGCGCTCGAGCGGCTGCTCCGACTTCTGCGCCTGTTCACGGCGATAGCGCATCCAGTCGCTGTAGCCGCCCACAAATTCGCTCACCACGCCGTCGCCTTCGAATACCAGCAGGCCCGTGACCACATGATCGAGGAAGGAGCGATCATGGCTCACGAGCAGCAGTGTGCCGGGAAAGTTGGCGACATATTCCTCGAGCAGTTCCAATGTGTCGATATCCAGGTCATTGGTGGGCTCGTCCATCACCAGCAGATTGGCCGGGCGGGCGAACAGGCGCGCCAGCAGCAGGCGGTTGCGCTCACCGCCCGAGAGTGCCCGGGCCGGGGTATTGAGTTGCTCTGGCCGAAACAGGAAGTCGCGCAAATACCCGGCCACGTGGCGGCTCTCACCATTGACGGTCACGTGATCGTTGCCGCCGCTGACGTTTTGCATGACGGACGCGTCCAGTTCGAGTTGCAGCCGCTCCTGATCGTAGTAGGCGGTCTCCAGCCGGCTGCCGCGACGTACATGGCCGCCGGTGGGTTGCAATTCGCCTAAAAGGGCCTTGATCAGCGTGCTCTTGCCGACGCCGTTGGGTCCGACCAGGCCGATGCGGTCGCCGCGCATGATGCGCAGCGACAGCTCATCGATAACTGCACGTCCTTCGAATGCCACCCGCAACCGCTCGGTCTCGAACACCAGCGCGCCGGATTCAGCGCTCGCGGCGGGCTGGAATTCGATGCGGCCGCCGCGCTCGCGGCGCGCGCGCCGCTGCGCGCGCAGGGCGTACAGCGCCCGCACCCGGCCCTCGTTGCGCGTGCGACGCGCCTCCACGCCCTGGCGGATCCAGGCCTCCTCCTGGGCGAGCTTCTTGTCGAACAATGCCCGGTGCTGGGTTTCAATCTCGAGCTGCCGGCTCTTGAACTGGGTGTAGGCGTCGTAATTGCCGCTGCTCGAAGTGAGCACGCCGCGATCGAGTTCGACGATGCGCGAGGCCAGGGTGTTGATGAAGGTTCGGTCGTGGCTGACGAACAATAACGCGCCTTTGAAGGCGAGCAGAAATTGCTCCAGCCATTCAATGGTCTCGATATCGAGATGATTGGTTGGCTCGTCGAGCAGCAGAATCTCGGGTTCAGACACCAGTGCCTGCGCCAGCAGCACTCTGCGGCGGGTACCTCCCGAGAGCTGATCCAGGCGGGCGTCGGCATCGAGCCGCAGGCGCGAGAGTACCGCCGCCACCCGATGCTCGACCTCCCAGCGCTCGTCGGCACCGGCATGCAGCAGCGTGGCGCCCTCGCTGACCACGTGACTGACCGAGTGCCCGGAGAGCGCACTGAGGTCCTGCACCAGATAGGCCACGCGCGCCGCCGGCTTGCGCCAGACCGTGCCGTGATCGGGCTCGGCCTCGCCGCGCAGCAGCCGCAACAGCGATGATTTGCCCTCGCCATTGCGCCCCACCAGGGCGATGCGCTCGCCTTCATCAATCTGCAGGCAGACCTGATCCAGCAACGGCCGGGATCCGTAGGCCAGGTCGACTTTATCCAGACGCAGCAGCAACGGCGCACACCACAAATTAAGCCGACCGCAACGGCCGGCGCGCATTGTACGCACAGGTGACGGCGGCGTTATGATCAAAGGCAAACAGCGCCTTCTAATATCAACGGGTGGGGCGAGCGCATGTCGTCAACGGAAAGCTGGGGTCCGGCGCAACGCCACGTCGTGGTTGCCAGCTTTCTAGGCTGGATGCTCGATGCGTTTGATTTCTTCCTGGTGGTGTTCGTGCTCAGGCGCATCGCTGGGGATTTCGGCACCGAATTTAAGAACGTCACCTGGGCAATATTTCTGACGCTGGCCATGCGGCCGATCGGCGCATTTCTGTTCGGGCGGCTGGCCGATCGCCACGGACGGCGCCCGGCGTTGATGGCCAGCGTGCTGTCCTACTCCATCATGGAATTCGCATCCGCGTTTGCACCCAGCTTGACGGTGTTTCTGGTGCTGCGGGCTCTGTACGGCATTGCCATGGGAGGAGAGTGGGGCGTGGGCGCATCGTTGGCCTTCGAGACCGTTCCGGTGCGGTCGCGCGGCCTGGTGTCGGGAATTCTTCAGGCCGGCTACCCAACCGGCTATCTGCTGGCCGCCATCATTTATGGGACGCTGTTCGATCGCATCGGCTGGCGCGGCATGTTCATGGTGGGCGTGGCGCCGGCACTGCTGGTGCTGTACATCCGCGGAAAAGTGCCCGAGTCGCAGGCCTGGAGCGCCAATGCCGCGGGACAACGCGCGCTCAGTGTCTGGCGCGGGCTCAAGGGGCATTGGCCGCTGGCCGCGTACGCCATCGCGCTCATGACGGCGTTTAATTTCTTCAGTCATGGCACCCAGGATTTATTTCCCACGTTGCTGGAAAAACAGCGCGGGTTCACCACCGGCACCGTGACGCGCATTGCCATCGTCTACAACCTCGGGGCGATCTGCGGCGGGTTGTTCTTCGGCACCTTGTCCGGACGCATCGGGCGCCGGCGGGCGATCGCATTGGCGGCGGCACTGGCGCTGCCGGCGTTGCCGTTCTGGGGCTTTTCCCTGCAACCAATCAATATCGCCCTGGCGGCCTTCATCGTGCAGTTCATGGTGCAAGGAGCGTGGGGGGTGGTGCCCGTGCATCTCAATGAGCTGTCCCCACAGGGTCTTCGCGCCACCTTTCCCGGTTTCGTCTATCAGCTGGGCAATCTGATCGCGGCGCTCAATGCGCCATTGCAGGCGAACATCGCCGATTACCACGGCAGCATCGCTCAGCCCGATTACGCCTTTGCTTTGACGCTGGTGGTCGCTATCGTCGCTGTGTGTCTGCTGGCGCTGGCACTGCTGGGGCCGGAACGCCGTAATGTGCGCTTTGGCGCGCAATGACCCCCGCAATCGGGTAGAATCGCCCCCGGAGTTTGTCGAATGCGCGGTTCGGTCCGCGCGCCGAGGTCTTCAGCGTCCCGCAAGGCAATCAGCCTTGCATCTCCGGGACCCTTTCGCCCCTCCTGCAAGCCCATCGCAGTCGCTGCCTCAGGCGGCGCCGATCGTCATTCATTTATCGACGCGCCACACCGAAGGTTGCATTGAGCAGCAAGGCCGTCGCGGAGTATTCATTTGTTCAAGGTTTTTTCACTATGTCCGGCGCTGTTGCGCGCGGTCGAGGAACTCGGCTACACCGAGCCCACCCCCATTCAGAAGCAGGCGATTCCGCTGATACTCGAAGGCCGCGATCTGCTCGCGGCCGCGCAAACCGGCACCGGCAAAACCGCTGCCTTTGCGCTACCGCTACTGCAGCGGCTGCAGGCGCAGCCGCAAACCCAGCGTGCCCCTCGGGTGCTGGTGCTGGTACCGACCCGGGAACTGGCGGCACAGGTCAGTGACTCCTTTCGCGTGCTGGCGCGCAGCCTGCCGGTGCGCGGAGCGCTGGTGTTTGGTGGCGTGAGCCCGAAGCCGCAAATCCATGCGCTGGCATCCGGCGTCGATCTGGTGATCGCCACTCCGGGGCGCCTGCTGGATCATCTGCAGAGCCGGGTGATCGATTTGTCGCGCATCGAAACCCTGGTGCTCGACGAGGCCGACCGCATGCTCGATATGGGCTTCATCCGCCCCATACGACGCATCATTGCCGCGCTGCCAAAAAAGCGGCAGAACCTGATGTTCTCGGCGACCCTGCTTGAGGAGATCCGGACACTGGCGCGAACCTGGCTGGTCAACCCAGCGGTCATCGATGTCGCCGCGCGCAATGCGCCCGCAGAGCTGGTGGATCATCGCGTGTATCACGTCGATCCTTCGGGCAAGCATCCGCTGCTGACGCGACTTATCGTCGATGGCGGCATACGCCAGAGCCTGGTCTTCACGCGCACCAAGCACGGCGCCAACCGGCTGGCTGAACGCCTGGAAAAAGACGGACTGGCGGTTGCTGCCATTCACGGCAACAAGTCGCAGGGCGCGCGCACGCGGGCGCTGGAGGATTTCAAGCAGGGCCGCATTCGCGTGCTGGTGGCGACCGATATTGCGGCGCGCGGGCTGGACATCAGCGAGTTGCCGCACGTGGTGAATTTCGAATTGCCGCACGTCCCCGAAGACTACGTGCACCGCATCGGCCGCACGGGCCGCGCCGGCGCGAGCGGCGAGGCGATCTCGCTGGTCAGCCGGGACGAACGCGAGCGTCTGCGAGCGATCGAGAAACTGCTCGGACACGCCATTCCCGTGGCTGCCTGACAGCCACGCCAGCGCCGGTCGGGGCGGTCACGGCGCTGTCATAACGCGAGCAGTTATGTCCTCGCCGGAGCGCCATTTTCGCGACCGCCGTTGCAATTAAGTGACAGTTGTTAAGCGCGCGCTAACGGTGGTATAGATGTTGCCGATGGGCGCCCAGTCGATGCGTAATAATCTCATGCCAGCGAACGCACAATCCCCGCCTCTGCGTCGCGTTGCCGCCGGCTACAGTTCCGCGCGCCTGATGGAATACTCGGAGCAATATCTGGCGCTTGTCGCGCAATCCGTGACCAGCGAAGAGGCGCATATTGCAACGCGATTATTGCAGGACGTGCCGCTGTACCGAGTCTGGGAACAGGCCCATGGCAGGCTCATGCGCGGCGTCGCCGCGCGCCGCAGCCGCATACAACAGGGCGTGGAACTCAGAAAAATCAGTTTCCTGACGCTGCACCGCAAAGCCCCGTTCGAATATCTGCGCGATCGGCAGGTGCATGGGCAGGCGCGCCGCCAACTGGTGCGGGCGCTGTTCGGAACGCGCGAGTACACGCAGTGCATACTGCGCGAGCACACCGCCTATTTGAGTTCGGCCGGCAGCTTTCTGTGCGCCGAGTCGCTGTGCGGGGATCTGATGCGTGACTCGGCGTTTTCCGACGCGCTCGCCAGCTACGAAACTTCGTACAACGAATACTACCGCGCTTATTGCGACTCGCTGCTCGCGGAACAGGACGGTGAGATTGCGCCAGTGCAATCGCTGCTGCCGTATCTGCGCTATCAGCTGAAGGTTATTCGCGACCATATTATTGCCGGGGCACCGCAGCAGAGTGAGTTCACGCAACTGCAGTCCCTGTACGACAAACTGGGCGACACGCAAAAAATGCCGATGCTGCGCCAGCAGTAAGTCCGCAGAGCCCGAACTCTGCAATTT
>DASXLF010000536.1:0-2672 GCA_036496405.1 Steroidobacteraceae bacterium
CGCAGTCACCGTCACGAGCTTTGGCAAGGGATCGGCGTTCAGCAGTTGCGCGATGGCCCGCGTCGTTACCACCTCGAAGCCGAAGCTCGGCGGTCCGTGATTGGCCCCTGGCGCGGGGGCGCCAAGTATTGACTCCGCGCCGTTGCGATCGGCATCGCGGCCACGCGCAGAAGGTCGCGCTCGACGGTCCATCTCGGTTGTCTCGCTAGGGTTTGTTCGCCTCAATACCCAACTTTAGTTTGGGGGGGGCCGGCTCGCCAATCTTTTCCAATAGCCATGTCGTTCACTAGCTCACTATACCGGAGACATTCTATGTTCACAGCCGCCACTGAAGGCCGTCCGCTACAGTCCACCACCGCTGCCCGCCAGGCGCGCGCCGCCATCCTGCGGCAGGCGCAGAAGCCGTTGGCGCTGGAAGACATCGACGTCGCGCCGCCACGGACCGACGAGGTGCGGGTGCGCATGGTGGCAACCGGCATCTGCCACACCGACATCGTCTGCCGCGACGCCTTCCCGGTGCCGATGCCCATGGTGCTGGGGCACGAAGGAGCTGGCGTCGTCGAATCGATCGGTGCGCAGGTGACGGGCCTGGCCGTCGGCGACCATGTCGTGTTGTCGTTCAACTCCTGCGGCGGCTGCGCCAACTGTGCGGACCATGAACCGGCCTACTGCCACAACTTCCTGGGCCTGAATTTCGCCGGCGTGCGGCTGGAGGATGGAAGCTCTCCCTTGAGCCAGCGCGGGGAGTTGATCCACGGCAACTTCTTCGGCCAATCGAGCTTCGCGTCGTTGGCCGTCGTTCGCGCCAAGAACGTGGTCAAGGTCGATCGGTCGCTGCCGCTGGAACTGCTGGGGCCGCTGGGTTGCGGCATCCAGACCGGTGCCGGTGCGGTGATGAATTCCCTGAAGGTGCGACCGGGCCGCTCGATCGTGATCTTCGGCGCCGGTGCCGTGGGCATGAGCGCGGTGATGGCCGCCAAAGCCGCGGGCGCACGCGCGATCGTCGTCGTCGAACCCAATGCGAACCGGCGCGCGCTGGCCGCCGAGCTGGGCGCCACCGCGACGCTGGACCCGCGGGACCCGCTGCAGGCCTCGGACATGCTGGCCGCGATCAAGGCGGGTGGCGGTGGTGCCGGGGTGGACTATGCGCTGGGCACGACCGGCATCCCGTCGGTGGCCGGCCTGGCCACCGATGCACTGATGCCCAATGGCACGCTCGGTCTGTTGGGCTTTCCGCCGCCGGACGCACAGATGCCGATGAACATGATGAGCATGTTCACGCGCGGCATCGGCGTCAAGTTCATTGTCGAAGGCGACAGTGACCCGCAGATCTTCATCCCGCAGTTGGTGGCCCTCTACCAAGCCGGCAAGCTCCCTCTCGAACGGCTGGTGAAGACCTTTGCGTTCGATCAGATCAACGAGGCCATGGCCTCGACCGAAAACGGCACGGTCATCAAGCCCGTTGTCGTTTTCTGAATGCCGAGGAGTCCGTCATGAGCGAGCATCTTGAATACTACCTCGGCCCACTGACCCAACTGCTAAGCCTATGGGGCCTGTTCATGGGCGGCGACTACGTCTGGATAGCCATTGCCTGGCTGCCCGTCCTGGCGCTGCTCGACACCGTCCTGCCGACCGACCTGCGCCCGCGCAGGATCAGGAGCCACGCCCTCGCCTACATCCCAATCTGGATATCAGCGCTGATGGGGCCGTGCATGTATGTCATGCTGGCATGGTCGCTGAACCAACACGACCTGAGCGGACTGCAGATCGCCGCCGCTGTCATCGGCACGGCCTGGCTGTCGGTACTGCCACTGGTGTCGGCCTCGCATGAGCTGTACCACGCCCGCGGACGCATCGGCAAGACTGTGGGCCGCTACGTGCAGGTCTGCTTCCTCGACCCGACGCGGATGGAAGCACATGTGGTGGGCCATCACATCGATGTCGGCACATCTGAAGACAGCGACACCGCGCTGCGCGGCGAGACGCTCTACAACTTCTCGCCGCGCGCGGTGATCAAGTCAACCATCCAGGCGCAGAAGATCATGTGTGACGCGCTGGAACGCAAGGGCAAACGCCGCTGGTCGATCGGCCATCCACTGTGGCGTGCCATCTTGTCGCAGGTCATCTTCCAGTCGCTGCTGTGGACCATCGGCGGATGGGCCGCAGTGGCGGCGGCCCTGGCTGCGATGGTGATCGCGCGTTTCTGGGTCGAAACCTTCAACTATTTCCAGCACTACGGACAGGTGCGCGTGGTCGGAGCGCCCATCGAGAAGCGCCACGTCTGGAATCATTTCGGCACCCTGTCACGGCTGTGCGCATTCGAGATCACCAACCACGCCGACCACCACCTCAACTCCTACCAGGCCTACTTCGAGTTGAAGCCGCACGCGGACTCGGTGCGCATGCCCAATGTCTTCATCTGCTTTTTCGCCGCGCTGGTACCACCGATCTGGTTCCGCTACATCATCAAGCCGGCGCTCAAGCAATGGGATCTGCAGTACGCCAACGCCGAAGAGCGACAACTGGCCGCCGCACAGAACCGTAAGGCGGGGTGGGAAGACTGGTTCAGCCAGGGCAAATTGCCCCAGCGCGACAGCGTGTCTCACGCCTGAATCGACCTCGAACCCGGCATCAGTCAATGCGCAGCCTCATCAAGTCTCTCTTGGGCGGCA
>DASXLF010000537.1:0-11076 GCA_036496405.1 Steroidobacteraceae bacterium
CGGCGACGATGCGGCCTGGCAGCTGCCGGTGTACGTCGCGGCGTTCGCGCTGCTGGTCTGGACGCTGCTGGCAGTCGGTCACATTCTGCGTGCGACATTGGAGCGAGGGCTCGGGTTGTGCCTGATACTGGCATTCGTCCAGATGTCGGCCGAGGAAATGCTGTTGATCGCCATCTCGCACGTGGGACATTAGCGCGCATGCACGTTCATATACTCGGAATCTGCGGCACCTTCATGGGTGGCATCGCGGCGCTGGCGCGCGCCGCGGGGCACCGGGTCACCGGCTCGGACCTGAACGTCTATCCGCCCATGAGCACGCAGTTGAGCGCACTGGGCATCGAACTCATCGAAGGCTACGGGGCCGCACAACTCGCGCTGCGGCCGGACGTGGTCGTGATCGGCAACGTCATGTCGCGCGGCATGCCGGTGATCGAGGCGGTGCTCGAGCGGGGCCTGCCCTACAGTTCCGGCCCGGAATGGCTCGCCCAGGCGGTACTGCGCGAGCGCTGGGTACTGGCGGTGGCCGGCACCCACGGCAAGACCACCACCGCCAGCATGCTGGCCTGGATCCTGGAGGATGCCGGACTGGCGCCGGGATTCCTGATCGGTGGCATCCCTCAGAACTTCGAGCACAGTGCCCGTCTCGGCTCGGCGCCCTTCTTCGTCATCGAGGCCGATGAATACGACACGGCGTTCTTCGACAAGCGCGCCAAGTTCGTCCACTACCGGCCGCGCACGTTGGTACTCAACAACCTCGAGTACGACCATGCGGATATCTATCCGGACCTGGCCTCGATTGAGCGTCAGTTCCAGCACCTGTTGCGCACCGTGCCCGGCGGTGGCCGCATCCTCAGCAATGGCGCGGATGGCAATCTCGAGCGCGTGCTGCAGGCGGGCTGCTGGACTCCGGTGGAGCGCTTTGCCGGCACTGCCGCCGCGGCCGGCAACGTGCCGCTGCAATGGAGCGCCATGGTGCCCCCGGGCGGGGATTACTCGCGTTTTCAGGTGCTGTTCGATGGACAGCAATGCGGCGAACTGAACTGGAGCGCCATGGGCGCACACAATGCTGACAATGCGCTGGCGGCGCTGGCGGCAGCACGCCACGCCGGCGTACCGGTCGAGCGAGGCATTGCGGCGCTGGGCCGATTTCAGGGCGTTGCCCGGCGCATGCAGTTGCGCGGGGTAGCCGCCGGCATACGCGTGTACGATGACTTCGCACACCATCCCACCGCAATCCTGACCACCATCGACGGCTTGCGCCGCCGGGTCGGCCGCGAGCGCATCATCGCCGTGCTCGAGCCGCGCTCACAAACCATGCGCCTGGGCGTGCATCAGCAGGCGCTCGCGCAATCCCTGGAAGCCGCGGACGAGGTGTGGCTGTATGCGCCATCATCGCTCAAGTGGGACGTCGGGGCGGCCGTGGCGCCTCTGGGCGCGCGAGCGCACGTAGTGGCGGAACTGGATGCGCTGACGCAGGAGCTGTCGCGTCGCCTGCGATCCGGAGATCATGTGCTGATCATGAGCAACGGCGGTTTCGGCGGCTTGCATACGCGCCTGCTGCAGGCGCTGAGCGCGCGCACCGGTTAGGGCCGTGACGCAGCAGCAGATTGCGCTGTTTCCGCTCAACACGGTGCTGTTTCCCGGGGGCCTGCTGCCCCTGCGCATCTTCGAGACGCGCTACGTCGATATGGTCGGCCGCTGCCTGCGCACCGATAGCGCCTTTGGGGTGGTGCTGATCGACGGCGGCAGCGACCAGGAACGCGATGTGAACACCGCGGCGATCGGAACCTCGGCGCGCATCGTCGATTTTCAGACGCTGGAGGATGGACTGCTGGGCCTGTTGTGCCGCGGTGAGCGCCGTTTTCGCATCCGTTCCCGTGACCGTCTGGACGACGGCCTCAACTGCGCCGTGGTGGAGTGGCTCGAGCCCGAGCAGGTCGTGGCAATGGCCGCACAGTATCAGCCGCTGGTGCCGTTGCTGCGCCAGGCCATGGCCAGTCTGACCACGGTGGGCCGGTTCATCGAGCCCAATTACGAGGATGCATCGTGGGTCAGCCACCGGCTGGCGGAGCTGCTGCCGCTCGATCACAGCCTGCAGCAGCAGCTGCTGGAGATCGATGATCCGCAGGCGCGACTGAGTCTGCTGGCGCCGTTGATCGACGTTCAGACCTGAATCAACTTTTCAGCCCGCTTGTCCCGAGGCGCTGTCGAGCGCACGCGCCGCGTGCTCGACCCAGATCACATCGGTCTCGAGCGTGCCATCGGGGTGCAGGGTCAATCGGCGGTAACCGGGCGGCCGGGCATCGATGGCAAATTCATCCGACAGCGGCAGGAATTGCGCACACGTGGAGGGAGTGGCGAGCAGCCGCACGCCGCGCCGCCGCCCGTCGAAGCTCTGATGCACGTGTCCCCAGGTAATCGCGCGCACCTGCGGATGCGCGTCCAGTACTTCAAAAAAGGCATCGGCATTTTCGATGCCGACCTGGTCGAGCCAGCGGCTGGCCATCTCGACCGGGTGATGGTGCACGCACACCATGGCGTAGCAGCGTCGGTCCGCCAGCGCCGTCTCGAGTGCCTGCAGCTGCGTATCGCTGATGCGTCCCCCGGCCTGGCCGGGTACGCAGCTGTCGACCAGGATGAGACGCCAGGGGCCCAGATCCACGTGCCCCCCCACCTGGAAGGGCGGCGCTGACAGCGCGGCGCGCAGGCGCGCCGGATCATCGTGGTTGCCGGGCACGCAATACACCGGTTTGCCGTAGGCCGTTAGCACCCGCGCGAAATGCGCGTAACCATCGGGTTCGTCGTTGACGATGTCGCCGGTGCACAGCACCGCATCGACGTTGAGCTTGCGCGAGTTGGCATGCGCCAGTACGCGCTGCAGTGAGAACAGCGTCTCCACGCCGCGCAAACGGCCGTGCGGACTCGCGAACAAATGCGAGTCCGTCAGCTGCAGCAGTCGCACATCCTCAGTCATGAAATAATCTTACACACTCACACGTGAACCGCGAGTGATGCGTTTCAAGCGGCGAAGATCGCCGCGCGCGCGTGCCGGTGACGCAACGCTCAAATCATGCATTGCTGCGCAGCGAGATGTTAAACGCGCTTTCGGCGTGTCGGAAAATGCCGACACCGGTCACGCGGACCATGGCTCGGTCCGCGCGCCGGTTGCCGGTCAGTAGCGGTAGCTGTCGCTCTTGTACGGCCCGGCCATGTCCACGCCGATATAGCGCGCTTGAGTGTCGGTCAGCTCGGTGAGCTGTGCCGCCAGCTTCTTCAGCTGCAGGCGCGCCACCTTCTCATCCAGGTGCTTGGGCAGTACGTAGACGCCGATCGGATACTTGGCGGTATTGGTGAACAGCTCGATCTGCGCCAGGGTCTGGTTGGCAAATGAGGAACTCATGACGTAGCTCGGATGACCGGTGCCGCAGCCCAGATTCACCAGCCGCCCCTCGGCCAGCAGGATGATCCGCTTGCCGTCCGGGAAGATGACGTGGTCAACCTGCGGCTTGATGTTCTCCCAGCGATGCTGCTTGAGCGATGCCACATCGATCTCGTTGTCGAAATGGCCGATATTGCACACGATCGCATTGTTCTTCATGCGCTTCACGTGCTCGTGCGTGATCACATGGAAGTTGCCGGTGGCGGTGACGAAAATATCGCCGTGTTCGGCGGCATACTCCATGGTCACCACGCGGTAGCCTTCCATCGCCGCCTGCAGTGCGCAAATGGGATCGATTTCGGTGATCCACACCTGCGCCGAAAGGGCGCGCAGTGCCTGTGCCGAACCCTTGCCGACGTCGCCGTATCCGGCCACCACCGCGATCTTGCCCGCTACCATGACATCGGTGGCGCGCTTGATGCCATCCACCAGCGATTCCCGGCAGCCGTACAGATTGTCGAACTTGCTCTTGGTGACCGAGTCATTGACGTTGATGGCGGGGAAGGCCAGTTGCCCATCGCGCGCCATCTGATACAGACGCTTGACCCCGGTCGTGGTCTCCTCCGACACGCCACGCACCGCTTTCAGGCGGCTCGAATACCAGTGCGGCTCGCGTTTGAGCGTGCCGCGGATGGCCTCGAACAGCGAGCTCTCCTCTTCGCTCGTGGGCTTGGAGATCACGGCCAGGTCCTGCTCGGCGCGGGTCCCCAGATGCAGCAGCAGCGTCGCGTCGCCGCCGTCATCGAGGATCAGGTTGGCGTGTGCGGCCGTCGGCCACTCGAAAATCCGGTGCGTGAATTCCCAGTACTCCTGCAGGCTCTCGCCCTTGTAAGCAAACACGGCGGTGCCGCGTGCGGCGATCGCCGCGGCGGCGTGATCCTGGGTCGAGAACACATTGCACGAGGCCCAGCGCACCTCGGCGCCCAGCGCCTGCAGGGTCTCGATCAGCACCGCGGTCTGGATGGTCATGTGCAGCGAGCCGGCAATGCGGGCGCCGCGCAGCGGCTGCATGGGTGCGAATTCTTCGCGGATCGCCATCAGACCAGGCATCTCGGTCTCGGCGATGGCAATCTCCTTGCGGCCCCAGTCGGCCAGCTGAAGATCGGCAACGCGGAAATCCGATGCACCTTTGGTGACGGAAACGGGACGGACAGTGGCAGTCATGGTAGCTCCAATTCCTTACGGTCAAGGTTTGCGAGCGCCGTTGACTTAAGTCCGGTGGGCTGAGCCTGGCAGGGCCACTGTCGCAGCGCTCCTCAGTCACCAGGCTGCCGCAATTCTCGCGGCAGCGTCAATTCAAACTGTGCCGATTTCTCAGGCCGCGCGCTTGCGGCCGCGCCGGCGCGCGCCCTCGGCCAGCGCCTCGGCCCTGTCGGTACGCTCCCAGGTGAATTCGGGTTCCTCGCGACCAAAGTGGCCGTAGGCGGCAGTCTTCTGATAAATGGGCCGTGCCAGATCAAGCATCTGGCGCAGGCCGTAGGGCGTGAGATCGAAATTGCGGCGTACCAGGCTGGTGAGTTCCTCGCGCGAGAGCTCGCTGGTGCCGAAGCTCTCGACCATGATCGAGGTTGGCTCGGCCACGCCGATGGCGTACGACACCTGCACTTCACAGCGCGCCGCCAGTCCCGCGGCGACCAGGTTCTTGGCTACATAACGGGCCGCATAGGCCGCCGAGCGGTCGACTTTCGACGGATCCTTGCCGGAGAACGCGCCGCCGCCATGACGGGCAAAGCCGCCATAGGTATCGACGATGATCTTGCGGCCGGTAAGGCCGCAGTCGCCCACCGGGCCACCGACCACGAACCGGCCAGTCGGATTGATGTGATAGCGCGTGCGCCGATCAATCCATTTCTTCGGCAGCACCGGCTTGATGATCTCCTCCATGACCGCTTCGCGCAGCTTGGCGGTCGATATGTCATCGCCGTGCTGGGTGGAGAGCACCACCGCCTCGATGCCCACCGGCTTGTCGTCCTCATAGCGCAGCGTGACCTGGCTCTTGGCATCTGGCCGCAGCCATGACAGCTTGCCACGGCGGCGCACATCAGCCTGTTTCTTGACCAGGCGATGCGCCAGCGTGATTGCCGCCGGCATCAATACGTCGGTCTCGTCGGTGGCGTAACCGAACATGAGCCCCTGGTCGCCCGCGCCCTGCTTGCGCTTGTCCGTGCGGTCCACGCCCATGGCAATGTCCGGCGACTGCTTGCCGATGATGTTGACGACGCCGCAACTGGCGCCATCGAAGCCCATGTCCGAATGGTTGTAGCCAATGTGCAGCACGGTATCGCGCACCAGCTTCTCCAGATCGATCCAGGCGCTGGTCGTGACTTCACCGGCCACGATCACCACACCGGTCTTGACCAGCGTCTCACAGGCGACGCGGCCGGAGGGGTCGTCGCGCAGGATGGCATCCAGCACAGCATCGGAGATCTGATCGGCGATCTTGTCCGGGTGACCCTCGGAGACCGACTCGGAAGTAAACAGATATTGATTTGGCATCCGGGAAGTATAGCTGAAGGCCGGTTGGCGGCGCCCGTTCCGGGCCGCGCAAGGCTGCACGCTGATCTCAATTCTGCGACTCAGTCTGCTAAATGCCGGACAGCGCCGCATTATCGCGCGCACTGATTTGGCGGGCGAACGCGCATTGCCGCCGGGGCGTCCGCTGGTAGACAATGCCCGGCCGCAATGCCCGTGGCCTGGAGAAATCAGTAATGCCGACCCGTCGTGAGCTCGCCAACGTCATTCGTGTCCTGGCGATGGACGCGGTCCAGCAGGCCAACTCCGGGCATCCGGGCGCGCCCATGGGCATGGCGGACATTGCCGAAGTGCTGTGGCGCGACTTCATGAAGTACAACCCAGCCAATCCGCGCTGGTGGAACCGGGACCGCTTCGTGCTCTCCAATGGCCACGCCTCGATGCTGCTGTACGCGGTGCTGCATCTGACCGGCTATGCGCTCACCATGGATGAGCTGCGCAATTTCCGTCAGCTCGGCAGCCGCACCCCCGGGCATCCCGAACACGACCTCGACATTGGCATCGAGACCACCACCGGCCCCCTGGGGCAGGGTCTGGCCAACGGCGTCGGCATGGCGCTGGCGGAAAAAATTCTCGCGGCGCACTTCAACCGGCCCGAACTGCCGGTCATCGATCACTACACCTGGGTTTTCTGCGGCGACGGCTGCCTGATGGAAGGCGTCTCCCACGAGGCCTGCTCGCTCGCCGGCACGCTCAAGCTCGGCAAACTGATCGTGTTCTACGACGATAACGGAATTTCCATCGACGGCAAGGTCAAGGGCTGGTTCGCCGACGATACGCCCAAGCGCTTCGAAGCCTACGGCTGGCACGTGCAAAGCGTGGACGGTCAGGATGGCGAGGCGGTGGCGCGCGCCGCCGCCAATGCCAAAGGCGAGCCGGATCGCCCATCGATGATTTGTTGCAAGACCGTAATCGGTTGGGGCGCTCCGACCAAAGCCGGGACCAAGGCCACGCACGGCGAGCCGCTCGGTGCTGAAGAGGTCGCCGGTGCCAAGCAGGCCTTCAACTGGACCGCGCCGCCGTTCACGGTACCCTCGGAGCTGCAGAAGGCCTGGAGCCATGTCGAGGCCGGGCGCGGCGCTGAACAGGAGTGGCAGCAACTGTTCAGCCGCTATCGTAAGGCGCACCCGGACGCCGCGGCGGAACTGGAGCGGCGCCTGGGCAGCAAGCTGCCGGCCGACTGGGGCCAGACGCGCAAGGCGGCACTGACGGCGGCGCAGGCGGTCACTGGCTCGCAGGCGACGCGCGTGTCCTCGCAAGCGACGCTGAACGTGATCGGAGTCAAGCTGCCCGAGCTGCTCGGTGGCTCCGCCGACCTGACCGGCTCCAACAATACACTGCAGAAGATTTCCAAAGGCATCGAACCGGACGACGCTTCGGGCAACTATGTCTATTACGGTGTGCGCGAGTTCGGCATGACCGCGGCCATGAACGGCCTGGCATTGCATGGTGGCCTGATTCCCTACGGCGGCACCTTCCTGACCTTCTCCGACTACGCGCGCAACGCCGTGCGCATGGCCTCGCTCATGCATCAGCGCGTGCTGCTGGTGTACACGCATGATTCCATCGGTCTGGGCGAGGATGGACCGACTCACCAGCCGATCGAGCATCTCAACAGCCTGCGGCTGATTCCGAATTTGAGCCTGTGGCGGCCGGCTGATGCGGTCGAGAGCGCGGTGGCCTGGTGCGAGGCCATCGAGCATGAGTCCGGAGCCAGTGCGCTGGTGTTTACCCGCCAGGGCCTGGCGCAGCTGCCGCGCACGCCCGCGGCCGTGGAAGCCATCGCGCGCGGCGGATACGTGCTCGCCGATTGCGACGGCGCGCCGCAATGCCTGGTGATCGCCACGGGCTCGGAAGTGGCACTGGCGCTGGAAGCGGTGAAGTCCGCCACCGCCCAGGGTAAGCGCGTGCGGCTGGTGTCGATGCCGTGCACCGAGCGCTTCGATGCGCAGGACGCGGCCTATCGCGAGTCGGTACTGCCGGCGGCGGTCACGGCGCGCGTGGCGGTCGAGGCGGGCAGCACGGGACTGTGGTGGCGCTACGTCGGCACCGTCGGCCGCGTGATCGGCATCGATCATTACGGCGCCTCGGGCAAGGCGCCCGAGCTGTTCAAGAAATTCGGCATCACCGCCGAGCACGTGCTGCAGGAAGTACTCGATTCGATCAAGAGGAAAGGCTAAATGACGCTGAAAGTCGGGATCAATGGCTATGGCCGCATCGGCCGCAACGTATTGCGCGCGCTGTACGAGGGTGACAAGCGTGGGCAGCTGCAAGTCGTTGCCATCAACGATCTGGGGGATGCGAAGATCAATGCGCACCTGACACGCCACGACACTGTGCATGGCCCGTTTCGCGGCGAGGTCAAGATCGACAACGACGCGCTGATCATCGACGGCGATCGCATCAAAGTGTTGTCCGAGCGCGACCCGGCCAAGCTTCCGTGGGCGAGTCTCGGGGTCGATACGGTGCTGGAATGCACCGGCCTGTTTACCAGCAAGAGCAAAGCCAGCAAGCATCTGGAGGGCGGGGCGAAGCGGGTGGTGATTTCGGCTCCGGGCGGCGACGATGTCGACGCCACCATCTGCTACGGCGTCAACCACGCCATGCTCAAGTCCAGCTTCACCGTTATCTCCAATGCCTCTTGCACCACCAACTGCCTGACACCGGTTGCGAAGGTGCTCAACGATTCAGTCGGCATCACCGCCGGAGTCATGACCACGATTCACTCGTACACCAATGACCAGGTGTTGACCGACGTCTACCACACCGATCTGCGCCGGGCGCGCTCGGCCACGCATTCCATGATTCCTGCCAAGACCGGCGCCGCCGCGGCCGTCGGCCTGGTGCTGCCGGAACTAAAGGGCAAGCTCGATGGTTTTGCGATCCGCGTGCCGACCATCAACGTCTCGCTGGTTGATCTGAGTTTCATCGCCGGGCGTGCCACCTCGGTCGATGAACTCAATGGGCTGATGAAATCCGCGTCAGCCCGTGGGCCGCTGCTAGGCATCCTTGCCTACACCGATGAGCCGCTGGTATCGGTCGATTTCAATCATGATCCGCACTCCTCGATATTCGACGGCACCATGACCAAGGTGATCGGCGGCACGCTGGTCAAGGTGTGCGCCTGGTACGACAACGAGTGGGGTTTCTCCAACCGCATGCTGGACACCACGCTCGCCTGGTCGCGGGCTGCGTAAGATCGCCACATGAAAGTGCTGCGCATGAGCGACCTGGCTTTGGCTGGCAAGCGCGTGCTGATCCGTGAGGATCTAAACGTGCCGGTCAAGGATGGCGTGGTCAGCAGCGATGCGCGCATCCGTGCTGCGTTGCCGACGCTGCGTTCAGCGATGCAGCAGGGCGCACACGTGATCGTGCTGTCGCACCTGGGCCGTCCGCAGGAGGGCACGTTCGAGTCCGAATTTTCGCTGGCGCCGGTGGCCGCGAAACTGACCGAGCTGCTGGGCAAGCAGGTGCCGCTGCGCAAAGACTGGCTCAGTGGCGT
This sequence comes from Steroidobacteraceae bacterium, assembly GCA_036496405.1. Classification (GTDB taxonomy): domain Bacteria; phylum Pseudomonadota; class Gammaproteobacteria; order Steroidobacterales; family Steroidobacteraceae; genus FEN-1191. The sequence continues at coordinate 9,474 of DASXLF010000537.1, forward strand.
GGATTGTCCCGCCGGCTCGATGGTGTTGTGCGAGAACGTGCGCTTCAACAAGGGCGAGAAGAAGGACAATGAGGCGCTGGCCAGACAGATGGCGGCGCTGTGCGATGTGTTCGTGATGGATGCGTTCGGCACCGCGCATCGCGCCGAGGCCAGCACCCATGGTGTGGCCAAGTTCGCGCCGCGCGCGTGTGCCGGACCGCTGCTGGTGGCCGAACTGGAAGCGCTCGAGCGCGCTCTGGCCAAGCCGGCGCGGCCACTGGTCGCCATCGTCGCCGGTTCCAAGGTTTCAACCAAGCTGCAGGTGCTGGAGGCGTTGCTGGACAAGGTGGACAAGTTGATCGTCGGCGGCGGCATCGCCAACACTTTTCTGGCGGCCACCGGGGTCAACGTCGGCAAATCCCTATGCGAGAAGGACATGCTGGAAATGGCGCGCCAGCTGCTGCAGCGGGCACGCGCGCGCGGCGCGGAGATTCCGTTGCCGGTGGATGTGGTGGTGGCACGTGAATTTGCCGCCACGGCGCACGCCGATGTGCGGCCGGTGGGCCAGGTGGCCGACGACGAGCTGATTCTGGATATCGGCCCGGATACCGCCGAGGAGTTCAGCGCCATCCTGCAGTCGGCCGGCACGGTGATCTGGAATGGTCCGGTCGGCGTGTTTGAATTCGACCAGTTCGGCGAAGGCACGAAGGCGATTGCCAACGCGATCGCCAGCAGCAAGTCGTTTTCACTCGCCGGCGGCGGCGATACCCTGGCGGCCATTGAAAAATACGGCGTTGAGGACAGCATTTCCTATATCTCCACCGGCGGCGGCGCATTCCTGGAGTTTGTCGAAGGCAAGGTGCTGCCGGCCGTGGCCGTGCTGGAACAGCGGGCCGCCGGCTGATGGATACACTGCGCAGAACCAAGATCGTCGCCACCCTGGGTCCCGCCACCGACAATCCCGAGGTCATGGCCGGCATGGTCAAGGCCGGGCTGGATGTGGCGCGCATCAATTTCTCGCACGGTACGCGCGAGTCACAGCGCAAGCGGGTGGAAATGGTTCGCCATGCCGGACGCGAGGCGGGCCGCTACATCGGCCTGCTGGCGGATCTGGCCGGCCCGAAGATCCGCATCGAGAGTTTTCGCGGCGGCGCGGTGCAGCTGGTCGAGGGCGCGCCGTTTGCGCTCGACACCGCGCTCGATGCCGACGCCGGCAACAGCGAAGAGGTGGGCTGCGCGTACCAGGAATTGCCGTCGGACGTGCATGCCGGCGATACCCTGCTGCTGAACGACGGCCAGATCGTGCTCGAGGTCGAGAAAGTCGCCGGTACACGCATCTCCACCGTGGTGCGCTCGGGTGGCGAGCTGTCCAACCGCAAAGGCGTGAACCGCCAGGGAGGCGGTATCTCGGCGCCTGCGGTCACCGACAAGGACATCGAAGACATCCATCTGGCCGCCGAACTGGGCATCGATTATCTGGCGGTATCGTTTGCGCGCGATGCCGACGACATTCGCCGCGCACAATCCGAGCTGCGCCGCTGGCGCGGCGAGGCACGCATCGTCGCCAAGATCGAACGCCATGAGGCACTCGATAATCTCTCCGGGATACTTTCGGTCACCGACG
>DASXLF010000538.1:0-1624 GCA_036496405.1 Steroidobacteraceae bacterium
GGCGGATTGCCAGGTCGCCTTTCAGATTTTTGAACGCCTGTTCCACCGTAACGAGCTGGGTATAGTACTGCCACAACAGCGCGGGATCGTTCTCGGTGAGGTTGGTGCGCAGCAGGTAGCGTCCTTCCCGCCGCCGGATGCGCCGCAGCTTCTGGCGGTTGAGGGCATAGATGAACATGGAGCTTTCCTTGTCCATCTCGATATCGACCAGGCGCCATGCGGTGGGAGCGCGGGCCCGTGCCGCGCCCAGCTTCATCAGCATCTCCTCGCGCGGGATTTCCATCGCGGCCAACTCTCGCAGCCGCTTCCACAGCCACTTGAGCTGTCGCCTGCGCATCGCGCGCTCTTTGCTGACGCGATCGACGCTCTCTGCGAACACATAAAGTTCGCCATCCTCGGCCAGCAGTTTGACCGAGACACCCGCGCGGGCCTCCTGCCAGGGCTCGGCCAGCAGCCGCTGCTCGAGCCGCGACAGACGACCTTTCGGGGTTCCCACCAGATACTGCACCGGCGGATCGCTGCCGCGCATCTCCGCCAGCACCGCCTCGGTGGGGATGCCGCGGTCCATCACCCAGACACGCCGTGCGCGGCCGTACTGCCGCTCGATCCTGGCGAGGAACCGCCGCAGCGTCGTGCAGTCCGCGGTGTTGCCGGGCAGCACCTCGTAGGCCAGCGGCAGACCGTCAGGGGTGACCACCAGCGCGATCACCACCTGCGGGCAATCCGGCCGTTTGTCCCGGCTGTAGCCGTGCCGGCGCTTGTCGCCCTCCGCCACGTCCGAGGCATTGATCTCAAAGTAGGTGCTGGTCAGATCGTAGAGCAGCACATCGAAGTTCGCGTTGAACAGGTCACGCCATCGCGTCGTGAGATGCGAGAACAATGCGTCTTTGTGCGCCAGCAGAACGTCATGGCAGGCGTAGAGCTTGTGCGCCTCCGCCAGTCCGAAGTCGGCCCCCAGCAGGTCGGCCATCGCACTGTTGCCGAACCACTCGCGATGCAGCTTCCACTCGCTGCCCGGCGCGATCAGCCGGTATGACACCAGCACCTGCAGGATCTGATCCCAGTGCGTTCCCTTCCGGCTGGGCGGCAGGCGATCCGCCCAGAACTGCTCCAGTTGCAACTCTTGCCACAACTGCCCGGCCAGCCAACAGGCGCCCCATTGGCGCGGCCGGCACAGCCGCATGTCCGACAGGCGAAGCTGGACAACTGATGCGTCGGGCGCGTCGGCGGCACAGTGATCCTCGGGGAACAGCGCCATGGTTCGCGGCTGACCCGTGTCATCGTCGAGCACCTCGACCGCCTTGCGCCACACCGCGGCCTGCGACGAATTGATCTCGCCCAAATACAGCACATGACGCTGGACGACGCGGCCACCCCTGACGCGCTTGTTCTCCACGACGCTCCAGTATTCGTGCGTCTTGCCGTCCTTCTTACGCCGGGTCTTCCGTAGAAACATGACACGGCGAATCTAGCGATAGGAATCCGGTGCTGGGAATAGGGTAGGTCTTCACTACAGCCGTTTTCGGCCGTGACGGCGTTATACTTCCCATCCATATCAAGTATTTAGCGGCAGCCAACCGATCAAAATTAGCCATTTTGGGAGGCGAATCCGCGAAGTCGGGCT
>DASXLF010000539.1:0-2390 GCA_036496405.1 Steroidobacteraceae bacterium
ATGGCGGAAAGGTTCAGTGAGCCCGCAAACAGCAGGACTGTAATCAGCACGAACCCGATGGAGACTTCGTACGATACCATCTGCGCCGCGGCGCGCAGCGCGGAAAGAAAGGCGTATTTGGAATTCGAGGCCCAGCCGGCCACGATCACGCCGTACACGCCCAGCGAAGAGATCGCGAAAATATAGAGAATGCCGACATTGATGTTGGCCACCACCCAGCCGGCACTCACCGGCACCACCGCCCAGGCGGCGAAGGCGAGCGTGGCGGTGATCAGCGGGCCCAGCAGGAACAGCACCTTGTTGGCGCCGGCCGGCACGATCACTTCCTTGAAGAAGAACTTCAGCGCGTCGGCAATGGTCTGCAGCAAGCCGAAGGCGCCCACCACGTTCGGCCCGCGACGCAGCTGCACCGCCGCCCAGATCTTGCGATCGGCCAGAATGAACAGCGCGACCGACAACGCGAGGATCAGTTCGAAGAAAACGATCACGATCCCCTGGCTGAGGGTCCACGCCCAGCCGTACGGCAATCCGTGGTGCTGGAAGTAGGTTGTGAAGAACATCTATTCCGCCGCCAGTTTCATCGCAGCCGTCACATATACTTTGCTGCACTCGGCCATGGTTTCGCTCGCCCGGGCGATGGGGTTGGTGAGATAGAAGTCGGCGATGGACGACGCAAGCGGCATGCGCTCGTCGATCTCGCCTGCTGTGCCAATGTTATTCCAGATGGACGGATCGGCGCCCGCAGGGTGCGGCAGCACATCCTCGTGCGCGAGATGCGGCACGTCGGCAAACAGCGCGCGGCGCAGTTCTTCGCGATTGTCGTATGGCAGGCGATGGCCGATGACATCGGAGAACGCGCGCAGGATGGCCCAATCCTCTTTCGCCTGCCCCGGTGGGAAAGTGGCACGTTCGGCCCGCTGCACGCGGCCTTCGAAATTCACATAAATGCCGTCCTGCTCGGTGTAGGCGGCGCCGGGCAGAATGACATCGGCATGATGCGCGCCGGCATCGCCATGCGTGCCCTGATAGACCACGAAGGCATTGCCGAGCCTGTTCATGTCGAACTCGTCCGCGCCTAACAGCCAGACGAATTCGATCTCGCCTTTAGAGGCGCCATCGAGAATGCCGGCCATGTCGCGGCCGTCCTCGCCCGGCAGGAACCCCAGATCGAGCGCCGCCAAGCGGGACGCCGCATTATGCAGCACATTGAACCCATTCCAGCCACCTTCTGCGGCGGTGCCAGCGGGCCCGATCATGCCGGTATTCGATGCGATACGCGCCCCGAGATTGAGGATCGCTGCGCCGTCGGGACGCGCAAGGGCGCCGGCTCCAACAATGACCATCGGGCGCTTGGCATCGCGCAGCACGCCGGCAAACGCGTGGCTGCCGTCGGCAATCGCGCCCAATACACCGGCGCTGCCGCCTAACTGCTCCACCGGATAGGTGAGATTGTATGGCACGCCGGCGTTCGCGATCCTGATCGCGCTGTTCAGCCACGTCTTGTGAATGCGGGCGTTCAGCACCGGCGCTTCCCAGCGCGGATTGCAGCCGATGAACAGCAGCGCATCCGCGAGCTCCACGCCCGCAATGGTGGTGTTGAAGAGATACGATTGCCGCGGGCCGCCGCCGACCCGCGCGCCATCCTGCCGGCATTCGAGATTGGTGACGCCGAGCGAGCGCATCAATTCCTTCAGCGCCTTGATCTCCTCTGCCGCCGCCAGATCGCCGACAATGGCCGCCATGCGTTCCGGCTTGCTGCCGCGCACATGCGCAGCGATGGCTTCGAACGCCTCGCCCCAGCTTGCCGGTTCCAGCTTGCCGTTCTTGCGAATGTACGGCCGGTCCAGCCGCTGGTTCTTGAGGCCATCGCACGCGTAACGCGATTTGTCGGAAATCCACTCCTCGTTCACCGCCTCATTGATCCGCGGGAGGATGCGCAGCACCTGCCCGCCCCGGCTGTCGACGCGAATGTTGCAGCCTTGCGCATCGTGCACGTCGATGGAGTTGGTCTTGCGCAGCTCCCAAGGCCGATAGATGAACGCCCATGGCTTGTGCGTCAGCGCGCCGACAGGGCACAAATCCACCGCGTTGCCCGACAACTCGGATCCAAACGCCTTGTCGAGGTAGGACATGATCTCCATGTCCTCGCCGCGGCCGGTAGCGCCGAGGTCGGGCACCCCCGCCACTTCGGTGGCAAAGCGCACGCAGCGGGTGCACTGGATGCAGCGGGTCATGATCGTCTTGATCAGCGGGCCCATGTACTTGTCTTCCACCGCGCGCTTGTTCTCGTTGAAGCGGTAGTAGGCGGCGCGGCCGTAATAGAGCGCCTGGTCCTGCAGATCGCACTCGCCGCCCTGATCGCAAATGGGACAATCGAGCGGATGGTTGAT
>DASXLF010000540.1:0-2015 GCA_036496405.1 Steroidobacteraceae bacterium
GGCGCGTGGCAGCCATGGCGATTGACTGCTAGGATTGACCCGGCGGCGCGAGGTGGCCGTCAGGTAGCACGGAATCGAATGTGGGAGTTTGGACTCGATGGCGCAAAGCATGTTTGACGAACTGGACGCCCGGCTGCGGGAGCAAGGCATGGACGCGGTTTTTCAGCATCTTTGCGAGCAGTTGAAGGCCGAAGCGAAATACCACGAGCTGTTCGACGCGCTGCTGATGCGCAGCCGCCATCGGCTGGGGTTGCCGGCCGTATTGACCACGTCGCTCGACGACTTGGGAGAGCCGCTGCGTTCGCGGGTCGAAGAGGCCTATCTGGTCGCCTGTCGCGAGGTGGGCGAATTACTGTTGGCGGCCGGCCGGCTGCGTGAAGCCTGGATGTATTTGCGTCCCACGGGCGACAAAGGGGCCATGGCCGCGGCGCTGGCGGCCACCGAGCCCAGCGAAGAGAATCTGCAAGACCTGATCGAGATTGGCCTGCACGAAGGAGTGGCGCCGGCGCGCGGTTACGAGCTGGTGCTCAAGAACTACGGCACTTGCAACGCGATCTCGATGTTCGAGGGGGCGCTCTTGAACCGTCCGCTAGCCGATCAACAGGCGGCGGCGGCCCTGCTCATCGACCACCTGCACACAGAACTCGTGGCCAACGTGCGGGCCGACATCGCGCGCCGCGAAGGGCGCGAGCCCGAGGCGGGCACCCTGGCAAAGCTCGTCGAGGGACGCGATTGGCTGTTCGCGGAAAACAACTATCACGTCGACACGACGCACCTGGCGTCGACGATTCGCTTTGCGCGCGTGATCGAGGATAAGCGGCTGCTGGACGTGGCCTACGATCTGACCGAGTACGGACGGCGGCTGGGCGAACAGTTTCAGTTCCGCAGCGAGGAGCCGTTCGCCGACCTGTATCGCAGTCACGGTCAATTCTTCGCCGCCCAATTGGGGCGTGGCGTCAACGAGGCCCTGGCGGCGTTTCGAGCCAAGGCCGAAGCAAGCGACCCGCAAGAGCATGGCGTCGGGCCGGCCGAAGTGTATATCGCTCTGCTGGCGCGGGTCGGTCGCTATGACGAGGCGATTGAGGCCTCGGCGCGGCTGCTGCCGGCTGGACAGCGCACGAGCGGGTTTGCGCCCGCGGTCTACGAGCTGGCCCGGCTGGGTGGCCACTACGAGCGTTTGGCCGGCGTCTGTCGCGAGCGGGGCGACGTGGTGGGCTACGCGGCGGCGCTGGCCGCCGGTGCCGCGGCGCCGCGTTGAGCAGCGTCGCGTTGAGTATCGGCGCGCCAAGGGGTAAGGCCGGTGAAAACCTGTTGCGCAACAAAAAAGCCTACCCGAGATTTCTCTCGGGCAGGCTCTTTGAGATCAGGCTGAGTCCTGGGACTCAGGTTCTTAGTTGCGGCGAACGACCTTGCTGCTGGCGCTCAGCACCCGGCGCTTGCTGTACGACGCCGACGGATCGGCAGTCGGGGCAGGCGGCATGGGGGCAGCGTCATCGGCGGGCGAGGCAGTCGTCGTGGCGGGGGCGCTGTCGCCACCGGCACAACCGCACGAGGGAGCAACCGCACAGCAGCTGTTGCACGTGTTGCAGCTGTTGCAGGTGTTGCAGCAGCTCTTGCGGCAACCGTGGTGCGAGAACAGACCGCAGTGACGCTTACGGCAGCAGCTGTTGCAGCCACTGTTGCAACCGCTGTTGCAACCACAGGCCGGAGCGCCACAGCTGGGGGCACAAGCCGGGGCACCGCAGCTGGGGGCAGCAGCGGCACAGGCACCGCAGGCCGGAGCGCCACAAGCCGGAGCGCCACAACCCGAATTGCAACCCGAGTTGCATCCCGAATTGCATCCGCAACCGAACAGGTGGTTATGCAGGCCACCTAACAAACCGCCACAGCACTTGTGGCACTTCTGGTGGCAGCAACGTTGCCGGCAGCACGAGGGCTGAGCGCAGCAGGACGAGGGAGCCGCACACGACGGCGCCGCAGCGCAGCACGTGTCGCAACCCTTGTCGCAACCGCAG
>DASXLF010000541.1:0-3224 GCA_036496405.1 Steroidobacteraceae bacterium
ACTGCAGCCTCAACGGCCGTAGCGGCACCCCGCCAAGCAGCACGCTGATCAGCAGCAACACCAGGATCAGCCCCAGGACCAGCTGAGCGATCAACGCGAATGGGTGTGGCAGCGGAATCAGCGTGATGATGTAGAAAATTACACCGAACACCAGGACCAGGATGAGCACATAGATCAGCAGGTCGATCACCTCCCGCGCGCCTTCACCAAGCCGAGCCCCAGCAGCCCGACACCCAGCACCGCCAGGCCCAGCGGCTCGGATGCCGGCACCGACGTCGTGTTCGCCGATGCGACGCCCGAGAAGCTCGCCGTGAAGCTGCACAGCGTGGCGCCACACACCGCGAGATCGGGGATCAGGTTGCTGAACGCGAGATTGAACGTATTCGGCGGGCCGAGATCGAGCGGCGAAATCACGCTGGATGACAGGCTCAGCGTGTCGGGCGGATTGTTGACGTTGACCACCAGGCCTGGACCACCCACAGCGCCGACCGCTGCATCGGTGAACGAGCCGGACAGGAAATCGGTGCCTGTGCAGCCGACGCCGCTGCTGATGCAGAACGTCCCGCTGAAATGCTGCACTGCGAGACCGAGCACCGTCTGGGCGGCATCGATGCTGTTGGCGCTGAGCGCGAAGTCGGCCAAGAACGGCGCTGGGTTGCCGAATAGCTGGGACACGTTCACCCCGGCGGCGGCGGCGGCAATCGATGTGGCGGTCGCGCCACCGTTCTGCGTGGCGGTGATCGTGTTGCTGCCGGACGTCTGACTGAACGCAGCGATCTGCGCCGCATCGGCAGCGCCGGCAATACCGAGGATAGCAGCGCCAGCCAAGAGCAGGGTCTTCATCGCATTACTCCTTGTTCGCAGTGGTCGTAGGCGCTAAGACCGGACTCTGGCGGGCTTTCCAGGCAGTGATGCCTGGACCTCATTGAAGCAAGCGCTGTCGCGGTGACGCCAGCGACAATACCGTTCTCAACTATCGCCCGTCAGCACTCGATTCCTAAAGAAGGCTCCGAGGTGGCACTCGGGGCCTTCGCCTTTCAGGGCCCCTTATCCCGCATGCATGCCGCCAGGATAGGCGTCAGCAGTCTTTCGCGTGCATCATCCCGGTTGTTCAAGAACCATAACAAACCGCAGATAAACACGATGTTGAGCACAACCAAGCCGAGGAACTGCGCCGGGAGACCTGACACGAGCTTGCCGCCGAGTTCCGTGACCCCAGCGACAATGCCCTTTTCGCCCTCGGTCACTCACGCCTCGCGCCGCGGCTCAGCCTCGATTTCTATAATATAATAGCGCGAAGCGTCATCCGCCGCCTTGCCCACGCCTTCCTTCCAGCGGATCACCCGATGCGTCACCGGGTGTCCCACCCACTGGTCAAGCACGCGGATGCCGGTGCTGATCTGCTGCTGGAATATCGCCGCATGGCTCCTGCCATCGCTGTGGTTGCCATACCGCCCGTTGGCATCGAACGTTGCCACCGCCGTATGGCGCGCGCAGTCCGTCGTCGACACAGGGTCACCGCGGCGCCAGACATCGGCCGGCGGCAACCCCGTCGTCTCCCGAACGTAGGCAACGCACTGGCCAGACCCTACGACCTGGCCAATGTATCGCTCAGGACGCACAGCAACAAACGGCACGTTATCCGCGACGACGCGGCTGCGCGTGCGGCGGCAACGACTGGTCAGGATGCTCGCCATCGGGTGGGCCACCAGGCAGCGGCATCCCGACCTCCAGTGACGGATCAATCGACGCCCAGCGGTAGCCGTAACCGACCAACCAGACGAGGGCGACCACGGGCCCCTCCAGCCCTGGGGCTGGCGGCCAGATCGATCCTGGCGGCATCGGCAGCGGCTGTCCGGCAACCGGCTGGTCGCCCGGCAGCGGCTGTCCAGCAGTCGGTGGAGCACCGGGAAGGCCCTGATCCGGTCGCTCACCACCCGGCATCGGCCCCCCACCGACATGCGGCGGCTTGATGTAGATCGGATGCGTCGGCCACACCGGGGTCGGCGGCGGCCATGTCGTGACCGGCGGCTTCGGCCACATCGTCGGCGGCGCCGGGGGCAACGTGTTGTCAATATACCCAGGCGGCACCGGATACGTCGGCGGCATCGGCAGGCTGTTGTCGATGCTCGGCGGGCTCGGCCAGATCGTCACCGGCGGCAGCGGTATGCCAAAGCCAGGATCGACTGGCCCAGGACGCCCTTGCCCATACCCCGGATCAACCGGCCCCTCAACGCCGGGCAAGCTGTTGTCTATCTCACCACCCCCACCAGGCAGCGACTGATCCGGGCGGCCGGGCGCAACTATCAGGTATCCACGCACATATGGCATTTGCTCTCTTTCATGTTCGGATTGTGTCTGGAACGGCACGTCGCAGGCGGGCGTTACTCAGCCGCCTCCGCAAACAGGTCAGCCATCCGCATATCGTCCGGGTCTTCGGCCGGTGGCGGCGATGGCTCGAACGCCATGAACAGCGGGCAATCGGCGGTGAGGCGCTCCCGCGTCATCTCCACATAGGCGTGGGAGAGGTCGATGCCGATGGCGTCACGGCCGAGGCGATCCGCGACCAGGAGGGCGGTGCCGGCGCCGGAAAAACAATCCAAAACCACACACGGCCGGGTTTCGGCCTCGCACTGACACGACGGCGCCCAGCCGGTGGTGGTGACATGCTTATCCATGCGCGGATAGCCACCACCGTCCCAGTTGTTGGATCCGGTCTGGTCATTGCGCCCGCTGCTGCCGGTTAGCTTCGCATAGCTGGTGTCGGTCTGTCTCACCCACGGCGCCCCACACGCCGCGCAGCAGCCAGCTTGGCTCGTGCCAGCACGGATGCAGCGGGCGGCCAGCTCGGGAGGAAACGTTGCGAAATGTGCTTGTGCATACGGCGCGGTGGCGATCGTCCAAACATTGCGCAGGTTGCGGCCGGCTGGGTTGTATTCTCGCGGACGGATGCCATCGAGGCCGAATCCGTTATTCACACCAGCGACAACATCCTTGGAACCGCGCTGCTCTAGTCTTCCGGTGCTACGCCATGGCTCGTCTGTCGGCTCCCGCACCGCATCGGCGTCGTAGAAATATCTCGGCTTCTTCGCGAGTAGATACACCTTCTCATGCGCCGAAGTCGGGCGATCTCGGCACGACTCAGGCATAGGATTGGGCTTCGACCACACAATCTCTGATCGGATGAACCACCCATCCGCCTGCAGCGCCAGCGCCAGCCGCGC
>DASXLF010000542.1:0-25808 GCA_036496405.1 Steroidobacteraceae bacterium
CACGGCCATGGCCGCGAAGGCTCGGCGCCGAGCCGCATCACGATCAGGCGCAAGACCCAGAGCGAACTGAAGCTGGCCAGCAATCAGGGACGCGCGCGCACGGTCAATGTCGAGGTGCGCCAGAAACGCACCTACGTCAAGCGCGACGTGCTCGAAGGCCAGGCGCGCGCACAACAGGACCAGCTCGACGCCCAGAAGCGCGAAGCCGAGGAGGCGCAGAAGGCGCAAAGCGAGAAGGCCGAGGCCGAGCGGCGCGAACGCGAGCGGCTGGAGGCGGAGAACCGCCGCCGCATCGAAGACGAGCAGGCACGTAAGAAGGCGCAGGAAGAGGCGCGCCGTGCGGCCGAACAGCGCGCGGCCGAGGATGCCGAGCGCGAGCGTGCACGCCGGGCCGCCGAGCCGGCGCGCGAGGGCAGTGCGCACCAGGCGCATCCGGTTCATACGCCGCATCCGGCACCGCCGGCACGCGAGGAGGCCGACGACAAGCAGCGTACGCGCTACGGCCGCGAGGAATTGCATATCGCCGGCGATGTCAGCGCCCGGCACAAGAAGAAGAAACGCCTGAAGGCGCGTACGGTTGCGGTCGGCGCCGAAGCCAAGCATGCGTTCGAGATGCCGACTGCGCCGGTCAAGCGGGAGGTGGCGCTCGGAGAGACCATCACTGTTGCGGAGCTGGCGCAGCGGATGGCGATCAAGGCCACCGAAGTCATCAAGGTGCTGATGAATCTGGGGGTGATGGCCACCATCAATCAGCCGATCGAGCGCGACACTGCCGTGCTGGTGGTGGAAGAGCTGGGCCACAGCGCCAAGCTGCTCAAGGAAAACCAGATCGAAGAGGGCCTGCAGGGCGCCGACGCCGATGGCGAACAGTCGCAGGTGCGGCCGCCGGTGGTGACCGTGATGGGCCATGTCGATCATGGCAAGACCTCGCTGCTCGACTATATCCGCACCGCCAAGGTCGCGGCCGGCGAGGCCGGCGGCATCACGCAGCATATCGGCGCTTATCACGTCGAGACTCCGCGCGGTTCGATCACCTTCCTTGATACCCCGGGCCACGCAGCGTTCACTGCCATGCGCGCGCGCGGCGCGCGCGCCACCGATGTGGTGGTGCTGGTGGTGGCGGCCGATGACGGCGTCATGCCGCAGACCATCGAGGCGATTCAGCATGCACGCGCGGCCAATGTGCCGATCGTGGTGGCGGTCAACAAGATCGATAAATCCGATGCCGACCCGGATCGCGTGCGCACCGAGCTCGCCAAGCAAGGCGTCAATCCCGAGGAGTGGGGCGGCGAGGACATGTTCGTGCAGGTGTCGGCGCGCACCGGGCAGGGCATCGATGCGTTGCTCGAGGCCATCCTGCTGCAGGCCGAGGTGCTGGAACTCAAGGCGCCGCGCGGCGGTCTGGCCTCCGGCCTGGTGATCGAGGCCAGCATGGAGAAGGGCCGCGGCGCGGTGGTGACGGCGCTGGTCAAGCGCGGCACGCTCAAAATCGGCGACGCAATCCTCGCCGGCTCCGAGTTCGGGCGCGTACGCGCCATGTTCGATGAAAACGGTCAGTCGATCGTCGAGGCGCTGCCGTCCATGCCGGTGGTAGTGCTCGGCTTGTCCGGCGCGCCCAATTCCGGCGATGAGCTGCTGGCGGTCGAAAGCGAACGCAAGGCGCGCGAGGTCGCGCTCTACCGGCAGGGCAAATTCCGCGACGTCAAGCTCGCGCGCGCTGCGACCCGTGCCGAGGACGTGTTCTCGCAGATGGGCGAGGCCAAAGCCGGCGTAATCGCGGTGCTGATCAAGACCGACGTGCATGGCAGCGCCGAAGCGCTCAGCGACGCGCTGAACAAGCTGTCCACCGAGGAGGTGCAGGTGCGGGTGATTGCCAGTGTCGTGGGCGGCATCACCGCCTCGGACATCCAGCTGGCGGCCGCCTCCAAGGCGTTCGTGATTGGTTTCAACGTGCGGGCCGACGCGGCCGCGCGCGAGACCATGAAGGAGTTCGGTGTCGAGGTGCGCTACTACAGCATCATCTACGAAGCCATCGACGACGTGAAACAGAAGATGAGCGGCCTGCTGGCGCCGGAGATCAAAGAGCAGATTCTCGGTGTGGCGCAGGTGCGCGAAGTGTTCCGCTCGAGCAAATTCGGGGTGGTGGCGGGCTGCCTGGTGACCGAAGGGGCCGTGCGGCGCAACAACCCGATCCGCGTGCTGCGCGACAATGTCGTGATCTTCGAGGGCGCGCTCGAGTCGCTGCGTCGCTTCAAGGACGACGTGAACGAAGTCCGGGCGGGCACCGAGTGCGGCATCGGCGTGAAGAACTACCAGGACGTGCGGGTCGCCGATCAGATCGAATGTTTCTCGCGCGTGGAAGTCTCGCGCTCGATCCAGTGAAGAGCAACGCTCGCGCCGCGCGCATCGCGGCGCAGATGCAGCGCTCGCTGGCCGAGCTGCTGCGTCGCGAGGTCAAGGATCCGCGCGTCGGCAATGTCACGGTCACGGCGGTGACGCTGGCCGGGGATTTGTCGCTGGCCCGGATTCATTTCCTGCCGTTCGCCGGTACGCACTCGCCGGATGAAGTGCTGGCCGGATTGCGCAGCGCCGCCGGTTATCTGCGCGGCGAACTGGCCCGTGAGCTGAAACTCAGGCATGCGCCGCGGCTCGAATTCGAGCTCGACACCGACATCGAGCGTGCCCAGCACTTGAGCAGCCTGATTGATGATGCGGTCAAGGCCGATCGCTCGCGCAATCCCAACGAGGAACCTTGAGCCTATCGCCGGTCGGACTGCTGTTGCTCGACAAGCCCGTGGGATTGTCTTCCAACGCCGCGTTGCAACGCGTGCGGCGCCTGGCCGGCGGGGTCCGGGCCGGACATTGCGGCAGCCTGGACCCACTGGCCAGCGGCATGCTTCCGATCTGTCTGGGCGAGGCCACGCGCCTGGCCGGGGAACTGCTGATCGGCCGCAAGGCCTATCGCTTTGGCCTGCAGTTGGGCGAGCGCTCGGCCACTGGCGATGCCGAGGGTGAAATCGTCGAACGCTGTGCGGTGCCGCCGCTGAGCGCGCCGGCGATCAGCGATGCGCTGGCCCGCTTTCGCGGGCCGCAGCTGCAAATACCGCCCATGTATTCGGCGCTCAAGCGCCAGGGCACGCCGCTGTATCGGCTGGCGCGCGCGGGCCTGAGCGTGGAGCGCGAGCCGCGCGCCATCAGCATCGATGAACTGGAGTTGCTGGGATTCGAAGGCGGGCGCGTGGAACTGGAGGTGCTGTGTTCCAAGGGTACCTATGTGCGCGTGCTGGCCGAGGACATCGCGCGTGCCCTGGGTAGCTGCGGCCGGCTGTACAGTCTGCGCCGGGAATATGTAGAGCCGTTCAAGGGCGAGCCGATGGCGAGCCTCGAACAGCTTGAGTCCGCAACCGCAGCCGTGGCCGAGTGGCCGCTGCTGGCGGCGGATCGGGCGGTGTCGCACCTGCCGCCATTACACCTGGAAGCCGATGGTGCGCAGGCGTTGTCCCAGGGACGTGTGGTTGCACTGCCGCAGTCGCCAGCGAGTCGCTGGCGACTGTATGACGCGCAGGGTCGCTTTTTGGGGCTGGGGATTAGCGATGCGGACGGCCAGCTGCGGGTGCAGCGACTGTTCAGTACGCCGCTGACTGTGCTAACTCCCTGTTCCGCTTGAGGCTCGCGGGGTCTGCGGTTAGAATGCGCGGCCTTCAAAATGACAATCGTTTTCGAGCATTGAAAGCTCAGAGGTTTTGCACGCAATGGCGTTGTCCACGGAACAGAAAAGCACGGTGCTCGCGCAGTACCGCCGCGACCCGAAAGATACCGGATCGCCCGAAGTTCAGATCGCGCTGCTGTCGGAACGCATCAATGGTCTGGGCGAGCATTTCGGAACCCACAAGCGCGATCATTCATCGCGCCGCGGCCTGGTCAAGCTGGTCAATCAACGCCGCAAACTGCTGGACTATCTGAAATCGACACGGCCAGCCAAATACCAGGAAGTGGTCGAGCGCCTAGGGCTCCGCCGCTGATACCCCGGGCCGCGCACGTTCTGCATGCTACGCGCGGCCTATTCCCTTCTGTCCCGATCACTCCCGAGGTTTGAAGCGTGACTGTCTTCAAGAAGACTTTTTCTTATGGTCCCCATACGGTGACTCTTGAGACCGGTGAACTGGCTCGCCAGGCCGGCGGCTCCGTGCTGGCGTCCATGGGGCAAACGGTGGTGCTGGTCACGGCCGTAGCGCGCGACACCGCCGTCCCGGGCCGCGATTTTTTTCCGCTGACCGTCAACTACATTGAAAAGACCTACGCCGCGGGCCGCATCCCGGGTGGTTTCTTCAAGCGTGAGGGGCGTCCCACGGAACGCGAGACGCTGACGTCGCGGCTGATCGATCGCCCGATCCGGCCATTGTTTCCGGACGGTTTCACCAATGAAGTGCAGGTGGTGGCGACCGTGGTGTCGCTCGACCCGGATATCGACGCGGATATTCCGGCGCTGCTGGGCGCCTCGGCGGCATTGACCATCGCCGGCCTGCCATTCAATGGGCCGATCGGCGCCGCCCGCGTGGGCTATCGCGACGGCAAATACCTGCTCAATCCGACCCGGACCGATCAGGCGCAATCGCAACTGGAACTGGTGGTTGCCGGTACACAGGCGGCAGTGCTGATGGTGGAGTCGGAAGCCCAGATTCTTTCCGAGGACGTCATGCTCGGCGCCGTGGTCTTCGGGCACGAGCAGATGCAGATTGCCATTCAGAACATCCGCGAGCTCGCTGCCCAAGCGGGCAAGCCGAAATGGGACTGGAAGGCGCCGGCATTCGAGGCGCCGCTGGCGGAGGCCGTGGCGGCCCGTGCCGAAGCAACGCTGTCGGCAGCGTATCGCATCACCGAAAAAACCCAGCGCACCGCGCGCTTGAGCGAAATCAAGAAGGACCTGACCAAGGCCCTGACCGACGTCGAGCCGAATCAATGGAAGGCCGATGCCGTGGTCAGCGAGCTGTTCAAGCTGGAAAGCCGTATCGTTCGCGAGCGCATCCTCGCGGGCGAGCCGCGCATCGACGGGCGCGATTTGCGCACCGTGCGGCCGATCTCGGTGAAGGTCGGCGTGCTGCCGCGAGCCCACGGCTCGGCCCTGTTCACCCGCGGCGAGACCCAGGCGCTGGTCGCCACCACGCTCGGCACCACGCGCGATTCGCAGATCATCGATGCACTGGAAGGCGAGCGGCGCGAGCCGTTCATGCTGCATTACAACTTCCCGCCGTTCTCGGTGGGCGAGACCGGCATGATGGGATCGCCCAAGCGCCGCGAAATCGGTCACGGCAATTTGGCCCGCCGCGGCGTGCATGCCGTGATGCCGGACATGACGGTGTTCCCGTACGTGATTCGCATCGTCTCCGAGATTCTCGAATCCAACGGCTCCAGCTCGATGGCGAGCGTGTGCGGCAGCAGCCTGTCGATGATGGATGCCGGCGTGCCGATCAAGGCGGCGGTGGCCGGTGTCGCCATGGGTCTGGTGCTCGAAGGCACGCGCTTCAAGGTGCTGACCGACATCCTCGGCGACGAGGATCACCTGGGCGACATGGATTTCAAGGTCGCCGGCACGCGCGAAGGCGTCACAGCCCTGCAGATGGATATCAAGGTCGAGGGCATTACGCCAGAGATCATGCGTGTGGCGCTGGCGCAGGCGCGCGAGGGACGGTTACACATTCTCGATGAGATGGCCAAGGTGCTGCGCGAGCCGCGCGCCAAGATGTCGGAATGGGCGCCATCGATCATCACACTCAAGATCGATCCGGAGAAGATCCGCGATGTGATCGGCAAGGGCGGCGCCGTCATCCGTCAGATCACGGAAGAGACCGGGACCACCATCGACATTGAGAACGATGGCACGGTCAAGATCGCCTCGGTGCTCGGCACGGCCGGACGCGAAGCGCAGCGGCGCATCGAGCTGATCACGGCCGATGTGGAAGTCGGCCGCATTTATGAAGGCCGGGTCGCAAAGCTCATGGATTTCGGCGCCTTCGTGACCATATTGCCTGGCCGCGACGGTCTGGTGCACATCTCGCAGATCTCCAACGAGCGGGTCGAGCGCGTCTCGGACAAGCTCAAGGAAGGCGACCAGATCCGCGTCAAGGTGCTGGAAGTCGATCGCCAGGGCCGCGTGCGCCTGTCGATGCGCGACGTCGACGCGCCCGCGAGTTAGCGCGGGCGAACTAGGACTGGGTCGCTGGCGCGGTGCCAGCGGTCTTCATGAGCGTGCGGAAGATCTCTTCCTGGGCGCTGTGCCAGCGCTGATGGTTCTGCTGCGCCAGCTGACTGGCCGCGGCAGCCTGGTCGCCAGCCGGCGGCTTCTCGCTCAGGAATAATCGCAGGCTCTGCTCCAGATAGGTGGAGAGCACTCCCTCGAGGCCGCCCTGGTGGCTGCGTATGAGCTGCGCCAGGAAACCCTGGCTGAGCACCGTGCCGTCGCGTTGCTCCTGTTCGGCGATCACCTGCAGCAATACCGGGCGGGTGATGTCTTGCTGGCTGCGCTTGTCGATCACGCCGAACTCAACGCCCTCGAGCACCAGCCGGCGAACGTCGTCCAACGTGATATAGCGGCTCTCCACCGTGTCGTAGAGCCGCCGGTTCGGGTACTTCTTGATGACGCGAATCTCGCTCATGCTGAAGTCCTCTACTGCGCAATACCGGGCTGTCCGCCGGGCAGTGCTGGACGCCTACCATAGTATAAGCGCCCGTAGAACCCAAATTTTTAGCGGTAGCGGTCGTCCCGGTCGCCGTACTGGCGTTCGCGGCGCTCGCGGCGCTCCTGGGCTTCGATCGACAAGGTCGCCACTGGCCGGGCCTCCAGGCGTTTGATGCCGATCTCTTCGCCGGTTTCCAGACAGTAGCCGTAGGTGCCGTCCTCGATTCGCTTCAGCGCTTCCTCGATCTTCCGGATGAGCTTGCGCTCGCGATCGCGGGTGCGCAGCTCCAGGCTGAATTCCTCTTCCTGGGTGGCGCGGTCGTTGGGGTCGGGAAAATTGGCCGCCTCGTCCTTCATGTGCGAGACCGTGCGATCCACCTCTTCCATGAGGTCGCGCTTCCAGTTGAGCAGGATGCGCTGAAAATGGCTCAGCTGCTGCTTGCCCATGTATTGCTCGCCGCGCTTGGCGACGTACGGCTTTACATTGCGCGGACCCGACAGGAGGCTACCGGGTTCGGAGCCATCACCCTCATCGCTCTCCGGCGCAACCGCGGCGCGCGCGTTCAGCGAGGCAATGCTGGCGCTCGGCTCCCTCGCCGGCGCGGGTGGCCGCGGAGTATGGACCTCGACTTTGCGCTCGACGCTGCTTCTGGCGGCGGCCTTGGGCGCCGGTTTGGCGGCTGGTTTGGCCGCGGCGGCGGCCACGGCTTTACGGCTCGCAGCCGCGGGACGGCGCGGTTCCGGCCGGCGTGCCGCCGCCTTGGGCGTTGCGGCCTTCTTTGCTTTGCTGGTCTTGGATCCGGGCTTCTTGCCGGGCATCGCCTCGCTCCTGACACGGTCGCCGGTCATTTAAGAACGCGCGATTATACCGACGCAAGGAAGGCTGTACAGAGCGCAAAAAGGGCCCTTGCCGCCGGCTACGGCAGTGGCACCGGCGCCGCCGGCTGCCAGTGCGGGGCCCGGCGTTCGGCGATCACTTCGGTGGCAATACCGCCGCGCATATTGAAGCGCGCGGTAAGGCGCATGAAGCGCGGACTCACCGTGGCGGCCAGATGCTCGATGATCTCGTTGGTGACCGCTTCGTGGAAGCAGCCGCGGTTGCGAAATGACCAGATATATAGCTTGAGCGCCTTGAGTTCGATGCACAGACGATCGGGTACATACTCGAGCTGCAGCAGCGCGAAGTCCGGTTGCCCGGTGCGCGGGCACAGGCAGGTGAATTCCGGAATTCGCATGCGGACGGTGTAGTCGCGCGCGGGGGCCGGATTGTCGAAGGTCTCGATCTGCTCGGATGGTGTGCTCGGCATGCCTGGATTCTTTGTCTCGAGCCGCATCGAAAGCGGCGTGCGGATAATCTACACTAGCGGCGTAGCACGGCGGCTGCGGATTGGCATATCAGGACGGGTTCAATGCGCCTCAACAAGGTCAAGATCGCAGGTTTCAAATCCTTCGTCGACCCGACCTCGGTGCACCTGCCTGGCAACCTGACCGGTGTGGTCGGGCCCAACGGCGGCGGCAAATCCAACATCATCGATGCTGTGCGATGGGTGATGGGCGAGTTATCGGCCCGGCACCTGCGCGGTGATTCCATGGCGGACGTCATCTTCAATGGCTCGAGTGCGCGCAAGCCCATCGGCGCCGCCTCGGTGGAACTGGTGTTCGACAACAGCGACGGCAAGATCGGCGGCGCCTATGCCAGCTACAACGAGATTTCGCTCAAGCGCACGGTGTCGCGCGATGGCAGTTCGGTCTACTTCATCAACGGCGGACGCTGCCGTCGCAAGGACATCACCCACCTGTTCCTCGGCACCGGCCTGGGCTCGCGCAGCTACGCCATCATCGAGCAGGGCATGATCTCGCGCGTGATCGAGGCGCGGCACGACGACATGCGCGCCTTCATCGAAGAGGCCGCGGGGATTTCACTCTACAAGGAGCGGCGCCGCGAGACCGAAGCGCGCATGGCCGACACGCGCGAGAACATGGCGCGCCTGCAGGACCTGCGCGATGAGGTGGACAAGCAGATCCGCCACCTGCAGCGCCAGGCCAACGTCGCGCGCCGCTATCAGGAATTGAAGAGCCAGGAGCGCACGCTCACCGCTGAGCTGCTGGCGCTGCGGCTGCGCGAACTCGACAGCGGCGCCGAGGTTCAGGACGGCACGGTGCGCGCCTGCGAGCTCTCCATGCAGCAGGCCTTGGCCGACCAGCGCGCGGCCGAGGCGGCCATCGAGAAGCAGCGCGAATTCCGCGATGAGCTCAGCGATGCCGTCTCGCGTGTGCAGGGCCGCTATTACGAGCTGGGCGCCGAGGTGACACGCGCCGAGGAAAGCATTCGCTACAGCCGCGAGCTGCGCGAACGGGCCCGCAGCGATCTGGTCCAGGTCAATACCAATCTCGCCACCAACACCCAGCAGATCGCCCACGATGAGGAGCAGCTTGCGACTCTGCGTGCCGAGTTGGCGGAACTGGAGCCGCTGGCCCAGACGCGCACCCAAAGTGATGCACTGGCCAGTAGCGGGCTGGCCGCCGCCGAGGCCGAACTGGCGGATTGGCAGCTGCGCTGGGAGAACTTCAATCGCGAGCTCGGCGCCGCCGGGCAGAGCGCCGAGGTCGAGGCCGCGCGCATTGAACAGTTGGAAAGCCAGAGCCACCGCCTGCAGGCGCAGACCGACCGGCTGGCTCTGGAGCACGAGGCGCTGGCCAGCGCCCAGGCGGACTCGCCCCTGGAGGGCCTGAGCGAACAGGAGCAGCAATCGCGCGTCGCCGTCGAGGCGGTCGCGGCCGGGCTGGAGCAGGCCCTGCAGCAGGTGCAGGCGTTGCGCGCCGCCGAGCAGCTGGCCGAGGCACGGCTGGAGCGCCTGCGGCATGAGCGCGACCAGATCCGGGCGGAACTCATGTCGCTCGATGCCCTGCAGCAGGCGGCACTGCGCGAGAAGAATCCGCAGGCGGCCGGCTGGCTGGCGGAACTCGCCGGCGCCACCGATGCGCCGCGCCTGGCGCAGCTGTTGGACGTCGACGAAGGCTGGGAGCGCGCCGTCGAAACGGTGCTGGGTGACTATCTGGAAGCGGTGCGCATCGACGCGCTCGAGACACTCGAGCCATCGCTGGCGCGGCTGGCCGGCGGCAGCGTCGGATTCTTTGAAAGCGCGGCGCCGGGCGGCACCGGTGCGGCGGGAACTCTGGCGGCGCACGTGCAAGGTCCGCAGGCAATCCTGGCGCTGCTGACATGCGTGCGCACCAGCGACTCCCTCGCCGGCGCGTTGCGTCAGCGCGCATCGCTGAGTCCGGGTGAGTCCCTGATCACCGCCGCCGGCGAATGGCTGGGCCGCGATTGGCTGCGGGTCAATCGCGGCGGCGATACCCACGCCGGGGTGTTGGAGCGCGAGCACCGGCTGAAGAGTCTGCGGGAGCGCAGCGCCGCGGCCGATCAGGGGGTACGCGCGCTGGAGCAGGAGATCGCCGCGCTGCGAGCGCAGGTGGGCGCGGCCGAGCAGCATCGCGACGCCACTCAGAGCCGCATCCACAGTGCCCATCGCGAGCACTCGGAACTTCGCGGACGCCTGGAGGCACTGCGCGGGCGCTTCGAGGAAGTGGCGCTGCGCCGCGCCCGCATCGAGGCCGAGCAGGCGGAAGTTGCACTCGAGGTGACGCGCTCGCAGGACAGCCTGCGCCGGGCCCGCGATACCCTCGATACGGCCAACCAGACGCTGGTGCGCCTGGACGATGCACGCATGGAACTGGAGTCCGAGCGCGAGCACACGCGCGAGCGGGCAACCCTGGCGCGCGCGCGCGCCAAGGCGGCACAGCTCGAGTTGCGCGACAGCTTGATTCGCCTGGAGAGCCGGCGAGCCGCGCGCGCGTCGATGGACAGCGCACTCGCCCGCATGCACGAGCAGCGCTCGCAGCTGCAGCTCCAGCAGGAATCGCTGGTGGGCACGCTGTCACAGGGCGATGCTCCCATTGCCGAATTCGAACGGCGTTTGCAGGAGCATCTGGCCAGGCGGGTGGAAGTCGAGGCCGAGCTGAGCACCGCGCGCCGTGCGCTCGAAGACAGCGAGCACTCACTGCAGGGACTCGATCAGCGGCGACTCAACGCCGAGCAGCGCGTAGCGGCGGCGCGCGAATCGATGGAGCAGGCACGACTGGCGGCACAAGAGTCGCGTCTGCGGCGCGAAGCGCTGCTAGAACAGTTCGCGGCCACCCATTGCGAACTCAATGCCGTGCTCGCCGGCCTGACCGCTGAGGCGCAGACCGAGCCCTGGGAGCTGCGATTACAGGAGCTTCGGGTCGATATCGAAAAGCTCGGCCAGGTAAATCTGGCGGCCATCGAGGAGTTGGCCGAGCAGACCGAGCGCAAGAGTTATCTCGATCGCCAGTTCAACGACGTCGCCGATGCCTTGAACACTCTCGACCAGGCCATGCATAAGATGGATCGCGAAACGCGCACGCGCTTTGACGATACCTTCAACCGTATCAACACCGGCCTGCAGGAGAAGTTTCCGCGCCTGTTCGGCGGCGGCCACGCTTACCTGGAACTGGTGGGAGAAGACCCGCTGGCCGCCGGCGTCGCGGTCATGGCGCGGCCGCCGGGCAAGCGTAACAGCACGATTTCGCAGCTCTCGGGCGGTGAGAAGGCATTGACGGCGGTGGCGCTGGTGTTCTCGATCTTCGACCTGAACCCGGCGCCGTTCTGCCTGCTGGATGAAGTGGACGCACCCCTGGATGAGCACAATGTCGGACGGTTCTGCGAGATCGTGCGCGAGATGTCCAGTCGCGTGCAGTTCATATTCATCACCCACAACAAGGTGACCATGGAGCTGGCTTCGCAACTCATCGGTGTCACCATGAATGAGCCCGGTGTCTCGCGGCTGGTGGCAGTCGACGTCGACGAAGCCGTCAAACTCGCGGCTATGTAGTCCCCTATGGCGGAGCTGCGCTGGATCTTATTGGTGGCGGGGCTGGTGTTTCTGGCGGCACTGGCGGCCTGGGAAAAGCGCAAGCCACGCCAGGCGCATCGGGATGCGGACGTGCGCGCACCGGCGCGCAATGAGCCGGATCTGGGGACGATCATTGAACCTGCTGCCAGCAGCCGCCCCATGGGCATGGACGAGGGCCGGCGACCGGTCATGGCGCCGCTGTGCGTGGATCTGCCGACCATGGAAGCGATTCGCGACGAATCGATGATGGCCGAGGTGGACGCGCTACCGGTGTTTGAGTACCACCCGAGCAGCGATGCGGCGAGCGATGCGGCGGTACCCGAGTCGGCGGCGCTGGAGCCTGGGCAGCCGGAGCCGGTCGCGGATGAACCGTCGTTACTGCCGCCCGCGCAGGACGCGGCACCGATGGTCGACTGGCCGCCGGATGGACAGCGGCAGATCGTGGCATTGCGAATCGTCGCCGCCGCCGATGAACGATTGTCGGGACGAGCGGTGCGCCTGGCGATCACGGCCTGCGGCTTCGTGCATGGGCGCTTTGGTATTTTTCATCAGCCCGATGCCGATGGCCGCGCCTTGCTCAGCGTCGCCAGCCTGAGCAAGCCCGGAGTACTCGATCCAGTGAACATGGATTTTCAGCGGCTGGCGGGCATCAGCCTGTTCGCGGTGCTGCCGGGGCCGCTGCCACCCGCGGCGACGCTGGATCATCTGATCGAAGTGGCGCGTGAACTCTCCCAGCGGCTGCCCGCGCGCCTGCAGGATGAGCAGGGCCAGCCCCTGGATGCCGATCGGCTCGAGGATCTGCGCGACAGCATGCAGCGGCTGTCGCGTCCGGGGATGCACGCGGAGCCGGCGGCGTGAAGTCGAGCGCGCAGCGGCGCATCGCCGAACTGCGTGATCTGATCAACCAATACGATCAGCGCTACTACGTGCTCGATGATCCGGCGGTGCCGGACGCCGAATACGATCGGCTGATGCGTGAGCTGCGCGAACTCGAAGCCCGGCATCCGGAACTCTTGAGCGCGGATTCGCCGACGCAGCGCGTCAGCGGCGAGGTCGCGCGCGGGTTTGCCGAAGTCCGGCACGGCGTGCCCATGCTGTCGCTCGACAACGCCTTCAGTGATACCGACATCGAGGCCTTCGACCGGCGCGCGCACGCACGCCTGGGGGGCACACAGACACCGCTGGAGTATTGCGCCGAACCCAAGCTCGACGGGCTGGCGGTCTCGCTCACTTATCGCGCCGGCACGCTGGTGCTCGCCGCTACCCGCGGCGATGGCGCCATGGGCGAGGACATCACCGCCAATATCCGCACCATCCGCGCCGTGCCGCTGACACTGCGGGGTCCGGCGCCGAAACTGCTGGAAGTGCGCGGTGAGGTATTCATGCCGCTGGACGGATTTCGCCGCATGAACGCGGCGGCGGCCGCGGCCGGCGAGAAAGTGTTTGCCAATCCGCGCAATGCCGCGGCCGGGAGCCTGCGCCAGCTCGACGCCCGCATCACGGCCAAACGGCCGCTGGCGGTTTTTTTCTACGCCGTGGGCCAGTGGCAGGATGGGGAGCCGCCGGCGAGCCAGACCGAACTGCTGCAGCAGCTGGAGCGCTGGGGATTGCGCACCTCGCCCGAGGTTCGCCGCGTCGATGGCGTGCCGGGCTGTCTGGCCTACTACCAGTCGATCGGCGCGCGTCGCAATACTCTCGGCTACCAGATCGACGGCGTGGTCTACAAGGTGAATTCGCGCCGCCTACAGCAGCAGCTGGGGTTCGTCTCACGCGCGCCGCGCTGGGCCATCGCGCATAAGTTTCCCGCCGAGGAGGAACTGACGCTGGTGCGCGAGATCGAGTTTCAGGTGGGCCGCACGGGCGTGCTCACGCCGGTGGCGCGGCTGGAGCCGGTGGCGGTGGGAGGCGTGACCGTCAGCAACGCCACCTTGCACAACATGGACGAAGTCGAACGCAAGGACGTGCGCCGCGGCGACACCGTGATCGTCCGACGCGCCGGCGATGTGATCCCTGAGGTCGTGCGCGTGCTGCTCGAACGCCGGCCGCGCGGCGCCAGGAAGCCGAAATTGCCCGAGCGCTGCCCGGTGTGCGCCTCACCGGTGGTGCGCGGGGAAGGCGAGGCGGCGGCGCGTTGCACCGGCTCGTTCAACTGCGCCGCACAGCGCAAGGAGGCGCTGCGGCACTTTGCCAGCCGGCGCGCGCTCGATATCGAAGGCCTGGGCGACAAGCTCATCGAACAGATGGTGGATCAGGATCTGCTGCATACGCCGAGCGATATCTACGCGCTGACGGCGCAGGAGCTTATGGACCTGGAGCGCATGGGCGAAAAATCCGCCGCCAATCTCATCGCCGCTATCGAACACAGCAAGCACACCAGCCTGCCGCGCCTGCTCAACGGCCTGGGCATACCCGGCGTCGGGGAGAGCACCGCCAAGGCGCTGGCCGATCACTTCGGCTCGCTCGATGCGCTGCGCGCCGCTTCCAGCGAGCAGATCCTCGAGGTGACCGATATCGGCCCGGTGATCGCCGCCAGCGTGAAGGGGTTCTTTGCCGAGCCGCGCCACAAGGCTGAACTCTCGCGCCTGCGCCAGCTGGGCCTGCAGTGGGCCGAAGGGCCGCCCACGCGAGACCCGGTCGACGCGCCGCTGTCGGGGTTGACCGTGGTACTCACCGGTAGCCTTGCGGGCATGACGCGCGAACAGGCCAGCGAGCGCCTGGCGGCCCTGGGGGCCAAGGTGAGCGGTTCGGTATCCAAGAAGACCAGCTACCTAATCGCTGGCGCGGAGGCCGGCTCCAAGCTCACGCGGGCGCGCGAGCTTGGAGTGGCGGTTCTGGACGAGAGTGGCCTGACGCAGCTGCTGCAGGGCAGGCCGCCCCGCGGTCTAGCGCGCGATTAGAGGTTCTTCTCCACCTTCGCGGTCTTCATCAGCTCGTCCTGGTAGGCCTTGAACTTCTTGTTCTGCACCAGCTGATCGACCCGGTCCTTGACCGAATCGAGCGGCGGCACCGGGGTCTCGCGCGTATCGATCAATTGAATCACGTGCCAGCCGTACTGCGACTGCACGGGAGTCTGGGTGATCTCGCCTTTTTTCAGCGAGGCGACGGCGTCGGCGAAGGGTTTGACCATGTTGCTGGGAGAGAACCAGCCCAGATCGCCACCTTGATCCTTGGACGAGTCGGTGGATTCCTTCTTCGCGAGGTCCTCGAACTTGGCGCCTTTCTTGAGCTGATCGATGACCTTCTGCGCCGCGTCCTGGGTGGCGACCAGAATATGACGCGCGTGATACTGCGTCTTGGGCATGGCCGCGACCTGTGCGTCGTATTCGGCCTGGCGCTCGGCATCGGTGGCCTTCTTGTCCTTGAGATATTCCTCGGCGCCCGCCTGCTCGAGAATCTGCAGGTGCGACAGCGCCAGCAACGAGGCGGTATCGCCGGTCTTATCCAGGCCCTCCTTTTCGGCCTGCTGCGCGATCACTTCGCCGCGGATCAGGTTGTCGAGCAGCTGCGCACGCTGATCCGGAGTCAGTTCGGTGGCCGCTTTGCCGGCCGTGTTCTTGATGTAGTAGTCGAACATGGCGCGGCTGATGGGTACGCCGTTGACGGTGGCGACCGGCTTTTCCGCCGGCGTCTTGGTATCGGCCGTCGGCGCGGGGCTCTTATTGCAACCCGCCAGCATCATGAGCGCTACCCACGGTAGTATTTTCAGGATTTTCATCAGATCTCTCAGTTAGTTGCGATATTTACTTAAAAAACTCATCAGGTGTCAGCGTCTCCATCGCCACCGCGTGCAGCTCAGTGGCGAACAAAGCCGACAGCACGTCGTTGACCAGGCGATGGCGTTGTAGAGGTTTCAGGCCTGCGAAACAAGTGGACACGATCCGCAGTCGGAAGTGCCCTTTGCCGCCGGCACTGGCGTGGCCTACGTGCGCGGCGCTGTCATCGCGCACCTCCAGGTGCGCCGGCAGCAGGCGTTGCTGCAGCAGCCTTTCAATGCGCTCAGCGGTGGATACGGGCTCGGCCATCAGGCCTGTGCCTCCTGCACTTCCACTCGCGAGGCGAGCCACGCGGCTTGCGCCATCGCGAACAGCGCGAATGCCGCGGTCAGCCCGAAGAATTTAAAATTAACCCAGGCACGTTCGCTGCCGTGGTAAGCCACCCAGAGATTAAGCACCCCGAGAGCCGCGTAAAAGCCCACCCACAGCCAATTGAGCTTCAGCCACAGCGCGCGCGGCAGGGCTTCGCTGCGCGCGACGATGGGTTGCAGCAGTCGCTGGGCCAACGGCATGCGGCTGAACCAGGCGCTGGCAATGGCACTCACCGCCACCAGCCACAGGAATATGGTCGGCTTCCATTTCAGAAAGCGCGCGTCGCGCAATATCAGCGTGGCGCCACCGAGCACGAACACCAGAATGGCGCTGAGCAGGTGCATGGGCGGCACCCGTCCCAGGCGCAGCAGATCGACCAGCAACAGCAGCAGCATGCCGATCATGAGTGCCGCGGTGGCGACATAAATGCCCGCCAGGTAATAGGCGACCACGAAGGCCGCCACGGGTACCAGATCGATTATGGCTTGCATGTCCTATGATAACGAAACTGCTACAGCCTGTAGATCATGAGCCAGTACTTCGACCTGCATCGTCAGAATCCGCAATTGCGATTGATCCGTCGCGCCGCCGAGATCGTGCGCGCGGGGGGCGTAATTGCCTATCCAACCGATTCCTGCTATGCGCTCGGCTGCCACATTGGCGATGCCGAGGCGCTCGAGCGCCTGCGACGCATCCGTGGCGCCGATCGCAACCATCACTTCACGCTGGTGTGCCGGGATTTGCGCGAGATCGGCCGTTACGCGCGCATCGACACCTGGCAGTTCCGGCTGCTGAAAGCGGCCACACCAGGACCGTTTACTTTTCTGTTACCGGCGACGCGTGAGACGCCGCGGCGGCTGCAGCATCCCAAGCGCCGCACCATCGGCATCCGCGTGCCCGATCACATCGTACCGCGCATGCTGCTGACGGAGCTGGGAGAGCCGTTGATGAGTTCGACGCTACTGCTGCCGGGAGATGAATTGCCGCTGACCGACGGCGCCGAAATCCGCACGCGCCTGGAACATCAGCTCGATGCCATTCTCGATGGCGGGCATTGCGGCATCGAGCCGACCACGGTGGTGGATCTGGCGGTGTCACCACCGGTGCTGGTGCGTCAGGGCCGTGGCACGCTGGCCGGGGCTGAGTGGGAACTTGTCGCGAACTCCGTATAATCAGGTTTGTATCGCCAGAGGCCCGTTCGCCGCGCGGGTAAACGACTAGATGAGTGCCGTACCCCAAGGTAAGCGCGTGCTCTCGGGCATGCGCCCCACCGGAGCGCTGCATCTGGGCAACTACCACGGCGCGCTGCGCAACTGGGTTGAACTCCAGTATCAATACGAGTGCTTTTTCTTCGTTGCCGACTGGCACGCGCTGACCACCGGCTACGAGGACACCTCGGGGCTGCCGGCCGCCATTCGCGAGGTCATGATCGACTGGCTGGCCGCCGGGCTGAATCCGGGCGTGGCCACGCTGTTCGTGCAGTCGCATGTGCCCGAGCACGCCGAGCTGCACCTGCTGCTGTCCATGATCACGCCCCTGGGCTGGCTCGAGCGCGTGCCGACCTACAAGGATCAGCAGGAACAGCTCAAGGACAAGGATCTGGCAACCTACGGCTTTCTAGGCTATCCGCTGCTGCAGAGCGCCGACATCCTGCTCTATCGTCCGGCATTCGTGCCGGTGGGCGAGGATCAGGTGGCGCACGTGGAGATCACACGCGAGATCGCGCGGCGCTTCAACCACCTCTATGGACGCGAGCCGGATTTCGAGCAGAAAGCCGAGCGCGCCATCAAGGAACTCGGCGGCCGCAATATCACGCTCTACCGGCAGCTGCGCCGCCGCTTCCAGGAAACCGGGGACCAGGCGGCGCTGGAGCGGGCGCGCACCCTGGTGGAAAGCAACACGCGCATTACCGTGGCCGATCGCGAACGCCTGCTGGGCTATCTCGAAGGCTCCTCGGTCAGCATTCTGACCGAGCCGCAGGTGTTGCTCACGGCCTCACCCAAGGTGCCGGGACTCGATGGCCGGAAAATGTCGAAGTCCTATGGCAACACCATCTCGCTGCGCGAGGATCCCGACGTCGTGGCGACCAAGCTCAGGACCATGCAGACCGATCCGGCACGCGTGCGCCGCACCGATCCGGGCGACCCGGAGAAGTGTCCGGTGTGGGATCTGCACAAACTGTATTCGGACGAGGCCACGCGGCAATGGGTCAATGAGGGTTGCCGCACCGCCGGCATCGGCTGCCTGGATTGCAAGGCACCCTTGATTGAGCGCATCGTCGAAGAGGTCAAGGGCATGCGCAAGCGAGCGCTGGAATTCCAGGAGAATCCCGAGCTGGTATCAAACCTGATCCATCAGGGCGGCGAGAAGGCCCGCGAGGCCGCGCGCGAAACCCTTGATGAGGTTCGACGAGCAATGCACCTTCGTTCTCAATGACTTAAGCGGTATTCATGAAGCCAGATCTCAGACTAGTGGCCTCCAATCCGCCGCCTGCCGCCGAGCTGCAGGCGGCGCCGGAACAGGCCGAAATGCCGTTCGCCATGGTGAACGGCGAGCCCGTGACGCAGCTGCCGCGCGATCTGTACATACCGCCGCAGGCGCTGGAGATATTCCTCGAGGCTTTCGAGGGACCGCTGGATCTGCTGCTCTATCTGATCCGCAAGCAGAACGTCGACATCCTGAATATTCCGATCGCCGAAATCACGCGGCAGTACACGCAATATATCGAGCTGATGCAGAACCTGCAGCTGGAGCTGGCGGGCGAGTACCTGCTGATGGCTGCCACCCTGGCCGAGATCAAGTCGCGCATGCTGCTGCCGCGGCCGCCGTCGGCGGGCGAACTGGGAGAGGATGATCCGCGCGCCGAACTGGTGCGCCGGCTGCAGGAGTACGAACGCTTCAAGCGCGCCGCCGGCGATATCGATCAGCTGCCGCGGCTGGAGCGCGACGTGTGGCAGGCCAGCGCGGAGCTGCGCGACCGGCCGCCGGTGCGCCTGCTGCCCCAGGTCACGCTCAAGGAAATGCTGCTGGCCTTCAAAGAGGTGGCACTGCGCGCGGAGATGTTCGCGCACCACCATGTGCGGCGCGAGCCGCTGTCGGTGCGCGAGCGCATGAGCAACATTCTGGCGGCGCTGGAGCAGGGCAGTTTTGTGGACTTTTCACAGCTGTTCACGTTCGAGGAGGGACGCGCGGGCGTCACCGTGGCGTTTGTCGCGATACTGGAACTGGTGCGCGAGGGCCTGATCGAAATCGCGCAGACCGAAGCCTATGCGCCGCTGCACGTGCGCAGCGCGTCGGCACACCGTACACTGCATCTGGTCGCCGACAATGCCGCCGGTGGCCATGGCGATGAGGACCCAGCCTCATGAGCGAAATCGAACTCAGGAATATTGTCGAAGCGGCGCTGCTGGCCGCGGGAAAATCACTGTCTTTGAACGAGCTGGCGTTGCTGTTCGACGAAGCGCAACGACCGGCAACGGCGGCGCTTCGCGGCGCCATCGATGCCCTGGCGCACGACTACGCCGGCCGGCCGATGGAGATCCAGGAGACCGGTGGCGGCTTCAGGGTGCAGATCCGGCGCCAGTACGCGACGCCGGTGTCGCGCCTATGGCCCGAGCGGCCGCAGCGTTATTCGCGGGCGCTGCTCGAGACTCTGGCGCTGATCGCGTACCGCCAGCCCATCACGCGTGCGGAAATCGAAGCCGTGCGTGGCGTGGCCGTGAATCCGAACATCATCAAGACGCTGCTGGAACGGCAATGGATCCGGGTCGTGGGTCACCGTGACCTGCCCGGGCGGCCGGAACTGCTGGGTACCACGCGCGATTTCCTCGAGTACTTCAGCCTCAAGAGTCTGGACGATCTGCCGCCGCTGGCGCAGCTGCGCTCGCTGGGAGAAATCGATCCGCAGTTCGAACTCCCGGTCGGCCCCAAGCTGGAGCTTGCGGCTGCCGAGGCGGTGGACGAGGAGTTCGCCGATCTGGACGCGAGCGACGGCGATGAGGACACAGCGGTCGCGCATCGCTCCTCCGGTCTGGTAGCCGCGCCGCCCGACGGCGCGGACTGAGACGCGGTGAGTGCAGCGCCCGAGCGGGTGCAGAAAGTTCTGGCGCAGCTGGGCCTCGCCTCGCGTCGAGAAGCCGAGGATTGGATTCGCGCCGGCCGGCTGACCGTCAACGGCAAGCCAGCGGTGCTCGGCATGCGCGTGGGGTTGCAGGATCAGCTGAAACTCGACGGGCGCCTGATCCGCCAACGCCGCATCAGCGGCGCCGCCACACCGGTGTTCATCTGTCATCGCTCTCCGGGCGAGCCCTTGCTGCCGCCGCGCGGCGGCGAGCGCGACCCCAAGGCCAGCGCCGCCACCAGCATGGCCGCGCGGCTGCCGCGCCGCTCCGGACTGCGTTTTATCAGCGTCAGCCCCATGCCGGCCGTCGACGGCGGCCTCGAACTGCTGACCGCCGATGGCGTCCTGGCTTCGCGCCTGCAGCGGGCCATGCGCGGCCAGGAGATGGAATTCAGTTTGCGCGTGCGCGGGGAGCTGAGCAGCGAACAGCAGCAGGCGATTTGCGCCGGCATGCTCGATCGCGGCACGGCGGTGCGCGTGGTGTTACTCGAACCCAGCGGCGGCGAGGCCAGCAACCGCTGGTATCGGCTGATCGCGGTCGACGCCAGTGGCAACGAGGTGCGCCAGCTGGTGGAGCGCGCGGCCGTGACTCTGGTGCGCATGCTGCGCACACGCGTGGGCAAGCTGGAATTGCCGCGCACGCTGCCTCGCAGCCACTGGCGCGAACTCACCGCGGCAGAACTCGCTAGCGTGCTTGACAGTTCAGGCTCTGACCCGTGACTCCGCGGCTCTCGGAACTCAGCAGCCACAAATAAGGCGACAGCACGTCCTCCGGCCGCGCCAGTGCGCTGGCGTCTTCGGCCGGATACGCCTGTGCCCGCAGGCGCGTGCGCACCGCACCCGGATTGAGCGCATTGACGCGTATGGTGCCGCCGGCCTGCAGCTCATCGGCCAATGTCTGGCTGAGCGCCTCGATGCCGAACTTGGACACCGCGTAGGCGCCCCAATAGGCCTTGGCGTGGCGGCCGGCGCCACTGCTGGTGAAAATGATCGAGGCGTCCGCGGAAGCGTGCAACGACGGCAATAAGACCTGCGTCAGGGCAAAGGCGGCCGTCAGATTCACGTGCAGCACGCGGCACCAGCTCGGCACATCGTAGTGCTCGATGGGCGCCAGCATGCCGAGAATGCCGGCGTTGTGGACCAGACCGTCAAGCCGGCCGTAGCGCTCCTGCACCGCGGCGGCGAGCTGATCGTAATCGCGCGCCAGCGCGCGTTCGAGATCCAGCGGCGCGATGCTGGCCTCCGGCAAATTGAGCTCGGCGATGCGGCGGTGGACCTGCTCGAGCTTCGACACCGTGCGGCCGATCAACACCAGCCGGGCCCCATGGGCCGCGGCCTTCAGTGCCAGCGCGCGGCCGATGCCGTCGCCGGCACCGGTGATGGCAATGACCCGACCGTGCAGGGCATCGGTTCGCGCGTCATAGCGCACTGCGGTGTCGTTTATGGTCATGGGCTGTTGAGGGTACCGGCCGCCGCGCGTCGCGCGAGCCTCCAGGCATAAATATTGTCGGCCAATGCGCGCCGCGGCGAGGTTTTTTTTGCCGCGGCATGCCGCCCGGCCAGCGAGGTCCACAGCAGCAGCGGCACCAGCGCGCACTGCGACGCGGCTGTCAGTCGGGCCAGCAACGGCTGCAGCGCCGCGTTGATCTCGCTGGCCGCTGCCGGCGCCTGCTCCCATCGCCAGCTCAGGGTCGCCAATTCGGCGAGAATCGCCTGCAGCGCGGGCGATAACGGACCGGCGCCCAACAGCTGCGCGGCGGCCGTGAACACCGCGCGTCGCAGCTGCTCGCCACCCGGTGGCTTTTGCAGTGTCTGCGCCAGATCGATGGCCGCGGCCTGCGCCAGCGCATTCAGATCGATCGCTGGTGCTGCGGCGGGCTCATCGGTGCGGGAACGCAGCCACGGGTGTTGCGCCCGCCCCAGGGCGTACTGTCCGGCCTCACGCTGCCACCAGGCCAGGCGGGCATGGGCCACGTCATGATCGAGGCCGCGCGTGACCCCGGCGCCGATTTCATCGGCCAAAGCCAGCAGCCGCGCCAGTACCGGCCGCTGCGCGCGCGGCGTGTACAGCAGCGCGAAATAGCGCGCCGAGCCCGGCGGCGGCATCGGCGCCGCATTGTTCATACGTCGAACGGTGGTTCTTCACCGGCGGCGGGTAGCGGTGCGCGCACCGGCTGCTCCACGACCTCGGCGCGCGGGATGGGTTCGCCCGTGGCCGCGCCCAGTTCGGTGAAGCGGCGCGCGCTGGGCAGGACCTGGCGCTCGAGCGAACCGACGGCGCTGTTGTAGGCTTCCACCGCGCTGCCCAGCAGGCGTCCCGCCTTGCTGAAATGACCCATGAAGGTCACCAGCCGGCGATGCAGCTCCTGCCCCAGATCGCGAATCTGCGCGGCGTTCTCCGCCACCGCGATCTGACGCCAGCCGTGGGCGATGGTTTTGAGCAGGCCGATCAGGGTGGACGGGGTGGTGACGATCACTCCGGCGCGCAGCGCGTTGTCGAGCAGCTCCGGTCTTTCCGCCAGCGCACTGCTGAGGAACTGATCTCCTGGCAGGAACAGCACGGCGAACTCCGGGCTGTGCGCGAACTGGGTCCAATAGGCCTTTGAGCCCAGCTCGCGCACGCGCGCTTCCAGTTGCTGCGCGTGGCGCGCGAGGCACTGCGCGCGCAGCTCATGCGTCGGCGCATCGATGGCTTCGAGGTAGGCATCCAGCGGCGTCTTGGCATCGATGACCAGCTGTCGTCCCTCGGGCAGGTGCACCACCATGTCGGGCCGCTGCAGATTGCCGGGCGCGCCCACACTGGGCTGTTCGGTGAAGTCGCAATGCTCGGACAGTCCTGCCAGTTCCACCACCCGGCGCAGGGTGAGTTCACCCCAGCGCCCGCGCACTTCCGGCCGCCGCAACGCCGTGACCAGATTGTGTGTTTCCCGTTGCAGCGCCGACTGTCCCAGCGCCATGGTCTCGATCTGTGCGCGCAGCGTGCTGAAGGCATCGCGCCGCTCGCGTTCCATCGCCCCCACCTGGGTCTCGGTCTTTTCGAGCGCACTGCGGATCGGATCGATCAACGCCTGGACGCCGGCCTGCTCACGGCCGAAGGCTTCGCGTGCGAGCTTGAGAAACAGATCGCTGTTATCGCGCAGCGCAGCGGTGGCGATCTCCTGAAAGCCGGCGCGCAGGCGCGCTTCCGATTCGGCCAGGTCGCGCGCATTGCGGCGCGCGAGCATGCGGATGGCGATCACGGCGGCGACCAATATGCCCAGCAGCATCGCCACGATGAGGTACGCGGTGTGCATCATCGCTCGTCCCGCCCCAAGCCCACCCAGTCGAGCAGCTCCGAGGGCGAGTCAATCCACGCCGTGACCGGCCACTGCGCCGTATCTTCCTGCGCGCCGATATAGCCGTAGCGTGCCGCCAGCGCCACCATGTTCGCGGCGCGCGCGGCCTGCACGTCGCGCAAGGCATCGCCCAGGTACAGGCACAGCTCGGGCGCCACGGCGATGCGCTGTGCGGCGGTGAGCAGTGGCAGCGGATCGGGCTTGCATACCGGCAGGCTATCGCCCGAGAGCACGCACGCGGCCCGCTCGTACAACCCCAGCTCCCGCAGCAACGGCTCGGTCAGCCAGCCGGGTTTGTTGGTGACGATGCCCCACGGAATAGCGTGCGCCTCGAGCTGCGCCAGCACCGCGTCGAAGCCCGGAAACAGGCGCGTCTCGACCACCAGATGTTCACGGTATAACTCGAGGAACCGGCCCTGCAGCGCCGCCAGGCGCACGCCGTCAGCGCCCGGAAAGGCCGCGCGCAGCAATGCGGCCGAGCCGTGCGAGACCTGGGCGCGCAGTGACGGGTACGGCAGGGGTGAGAGCTGGTGCGCGCTGCGCAGCATATTGACGATGCGCACCATGTCCGGACCGGTATCGAGCAGCGTGCCATCCAGGTCCAGCAATACCGCCGCCAGCGGCCGCGCCCGGTTCAAGCGCCGCTCAACCGGGCAGATGAAAGTGCGCCATGTAGTTGACGCGGGCATCGCTGCTCAGGCGAGCCGAGCGCGCGAACGGATTGAATTCCACGCCGCTGACATCGCGCAGCGTAAGGCCGTGCGCACGCGCCAGCCGCGCCAGCTCCGCCGGCCGTACCAGGCGCGCGTACTCGTGCGTACCGCGGGGAATCAGATTGAGCAGGTACTCGCCGCCCACGATCGCCAGCAGGAACGAGCGCAGATTCCGGTTGATGGTGGAGACCACCAGTTCGCCGCCCGGACGCAGCATTGAGGAAATCGCGGCCAGCAGCGTCGCCGGACTGGGTACGTGCTCGATGAGTTCCATGCAGGTGATGAGGTCGAACGAGCCGGCGCCGCTGGCGGCCAGCTCTTCGGCCGAACACCGGCGATAGTCGATCTGCAGCTGACTGTCATGCGCATGCAGATTCGCCACCTCGATCATGGCCGGCGCCAGGTCGATGCCGCACACCTGCGCACCGTGGCGCGCGAGCGATTCGGCCAGCAGGCCGCCGCCGCAGCCAACGTCCAGCACACGCCGCTGCGACAGCGCGATGCGCTGCGCAATGTAGTCGATGCGCACGGGATTCAGCGCGTGCAGAGGATGAAATGCGCCGCGCGGATCCCAGAACTCGTGCGCCAGCGCATCGAATTTCTGCACCTCGGAGGATAGCTGTGCGGCGGCTGCGTGCGCGTTCATGCCACCAGTATAGCCGCGCGCGCCGCAGGCGCGTCGGCACCCAGTTTCAGCCCTGAAAAAGCTCGCCGCTGTGTTATAATTTTCGGCTAAGAATTCAACCGGCAAAGACTGCAAATAGTGACTGAAATAGCGCGCGAAGTGGTGTCCGTCAGCCTCGAAGAGGAGATGCGGCAGTCCTATCTGGACTACGCCATGAGTGTCATCGTCGGCCGCGCGCTGCCCGATGTTCGCGACGGACTCAAACCGGTGCACCGGCGCGTGCTGCATGCGATGCGCGAGCTGGGCAATGACTATAACCGCGCCTACAAGAAGTCCGCGCGCGTGGTCGGCGATGTCATCGGCAAGTACCACCCGCACGGCGACGTCGCGGTTTACGACACCATCGTGCGCATGGCGCAGCCGTTTTCGATGCGCTACCTGCTGGTGGACGGACAGGGAAATTTCGGCTCTGTCGATGGGGATTCGCCGGCGGCCATGCGCTACACGGAAGTGCGCATGTCGAAACTGGCGGGGGAGCTGCTGGCCGACATCGACAAGGAGACGGTCGATTTCGCGCCGAATTACGATGAGTCCGAGCACGAGCCCAAGGTGCTGCCGACGCGAGTACCGAACCTGCTGGTCAATGGATCCTCTGGCATCGCGGTCGGCATGGCGACCAACATACCGCCGCACAATCTGACCGAAATCGCCAACGCCTGCCTGGCGCTGCTCGACGACCCGGCGATCTCGCTGGCCGGACTTATGCAGCACGTGCCGGGCCCGGATTTCCCGACCGCCGGAATCATCAACGGCGCCCAGGAGATCGCGACCGCCTATAAAACCGGGCGCGGGCGCCTGTCGATCCGCGCGCGCGCGAATTTCGAGGAACTCGACGATCGCGGCCGCCAGGCGATCATCGTCACCGAGCTGCCCTACCAGGTGAATAAAGCGCGGCTGCTGGAGCGCATCGTCGACCTGGTGCGCAACAAGAATATCGACGGCATTTCCGACCTGCGCGATGAGTCCGACAAGGACGGCATGCGCGTGGTGATCGAACTCAAGCGCGGCGAAGTGGCCGAGATCGTACTGAACAATCTATACGCGCAGACGCCGATGGAGACCGTGTTCGGCATCAACATGGTGGCGTTGCTGGATGGGCAGCCGCGATTGCTGTCCTTGCGGGATATGCTCGATGCGTTCCTGCGTCATCGGCGCGAAGTGGTGACGCGACGCACGATCTTTCAGCTGCGTCGAGCGCGCGAACGAGCGCACATCCTCGAAGGCCTCGCGATCGCACTGGCCAACATCGATGCAATCATT
>DASXLF010000543.1:0-3926 GCA_036496405.1 Steroidobacteraceae bacterium
TCGCCGCGTGCCCATCGCCGGCCCGCGCCTGTCGCGCCTGGCGCTGCTGCGTCAGCGGCCGGTGCTGCGCTGGCTCATGTTCAGCGCGCTGCTGGTCACGTTTTCACAGTCGACGCTTGATTCGACGTTTGCGCTCTGGGCGATGGATCGCTATCACGTCGGGCCGCGCTCGGTCGGCCTGGCGATTCTGTGACTGGCCATTGTCGCCATCGGCATGCAGACGTACGGGGTGCGGCGACTGGTGCCGCGACTGGGCGAATATGGGCTGGCGTGGCTCGGCATCGCCTGCTGGGTTTGCGGCATGTGTGTGGTCGCGGTTTCGAGCAGTCTCGCACTGGTGCTGCCCGGACTTGTATTGTGCGGTCTGGGTGCCGGCGCGTTCACGCCCGGCGGCGCGGCGCTGGCCTCGCATGAAGCCCAGCCGCACAATCGCGGCGCCATCCTCGGTACCTATCAGGTGGGCACCTCCCTGGCACGGGTGGTAGCACCATTCGTATCGGGAGCCGTGTTCCAGCGATTTGGTCCAGGCGCGCCATTCCTGCTGGGTGGCTTGGTGACGATGCAAGCGGCCTGGTGCATGCTGGCGGCGCGGCGCCGGCACCGCGCACGGTCGTGGACTGACGCTGCTACGGCCGAGGACAATCAGTCATGAATACAGGGTTCTATGCCTTGGGCGAGCGCCGTCCGCAGACCGCGGGCGATGACTTCTACGTCGCGCCGGGCGCCCGGTTGATCGGCTCGGTACTGCTGCGCGCCGGCGCCAGCGTCTGGTTCAACTGTGTACTGCGTGCCGATGATGAACTCATCGAAGTCGGAGCCGGCAGTAACGTGCAGGACGGCAGCGTCGTGCACGCGGACGCCGGTGCTCCGACCATCATTGGTCGCGAAGTCACGGTCGGTCATATGGTCATGCTGCACAGCTGCCTGATCGGCGATGAAACCCTGATTGGCAATGGCGCAATTGTCCTCGACCGGTGCCGGATCGGAAGACACTGCATCATCGCCGCCGGATCGCTGGTACCGCCGGATCGCCAGATCGATGATGGCTCGGTGCTGATGGGGGCGCCGGCGAAGCTGATACGCACCGTGACCGACGCGGACCTGGCGATGATCGCGCAAGGGGCGGCGCATTATCGTGCCCGCATGCAGAGTTACCGGCGCGAGCTGCGCCCATTCACTAGTGCTTGAGCGGTTTCTTGAGGAAATCTTCCCGACTGCCGGACTGAACCGTGATGTGCAGCAGTTCGCGGCCGCGCGTTAGCGTTAGCGGTATCGCTGCGCCGGCCACGCCACTGCTCCACACGCTGCGCAAAAATTGCGGCAGCGATGGCACGCGCTGCCCGGCCACTTCGGCAATCACGTCGCCCAGTTGCAGGCCGGCACGGTGTGCCGGCCCGTCACGGGTGAGACCGGCCACGATCACGTGATCGGATTGCTCCGCCGTGTAGATTCCGAGCCACGGTCGCGGCGCGCGCTGGGGATGCCCCAGCTCGATCATCTCCGCCAACACCGGCGCGAGCATGTCGATGGGCACGAACATGTTGGCATCGAAACGCTCCTGGGACATGGACTCCTCGACGAACAGCGAGCCGATGCCGAGCAGCAGTCCGTCTTCGCCCACCAGTGCAGTACCACCCCATTGCGGGTGCGGCGGAGCGGTGAACAATGCCTCGTCCAGCAGGTATTCCCAATAGCCGGCGAATTCCCGGCGCGCGATCAGCCGTGCTTCGAGTGAATGGCGCGCGCCGCCATGCCCGACGATGACTACCCGATCGCCCACCGCCAGTGTGCTGGACGAACCGCGCTTGAGAGCCGGCGCTTCGAGCGCCCCCAGCGGCTGCACCAGACCGAAGCCGCTGATGGGGTCATAGGCCAGCGGGCAGGCCTCGACCACTCGGCCGTCATAGTCGGTGAGCCAGATCGATTCTGCCTCGGTAATGAGGTAGCCGATGGTGAGCACCAGTTTACGGTCGGCGCCATCGATCACGACCCCGTGCCCGACGCGATCGGTACCCAGAATCGAGGCAGTGTAGGCATCGTCGCTGGTTTCGGTATGCAGCAGCACGACGGCGCGATAGACGGACTGCAGATCGAATTGCAGACTTTCCTGCCGCGGCCGCAATTCTGGCGGCATTTCCCAATCCTCGGGCGTGGCCATGTCCCATGCTAAGGGACCGGCGCGGTTCGATCCAGCGCCGTAGTTCCCAGGTGGCCCTAGAAAATTAATGTGGTGGCAAACACGATCACGGCCTCGCCCATG
Source organism: Steroidobacteraceae bacterium (assembly GCA_036496405.1). Lineage (GTDB taxonomy): Bacteria > Pseudomonadota > Gammaproteobacteria > Steroidobacterales > Steroidobacteraceae > FEN-1191. Next base: position 2,261 of record DASXLF010000543.1, read on the forward strand.
ATGCTCACGCGCCGCAGGCGGCGCTGATCGAGTTCCAGCAGCACCGTTACGCGACCCGGACGGCCGACGTAGTGTCCCTGGGCGCCGGAGAATTCGATCAGGTCCGAACCCGAAAGCAGCTCATGGTGCAACAGATAGGCGCCGAGCAGGGCATGGGCGTTGCCGCTGACCGGGTCTTCGTCAATGCCGAGCGCCGGACAAAACATGCGCGCCTCACTGAACACGGCGGCCTGTGACGGCTGCAAGGTGAACAGGAAATAACCCGGTGTCGCCAGCTGTGCCGACAGTTCGCTCAGGCGCGTCAGATTTGGCGTAAGGCGCGCGAGACTCGCCGCCTCCCGGACCCCGAGCAGCAGACGCCCACTGGCGGCCCCGGCGATCATGGGTGGGCAGCGCGGGTCCAGCTCCGCGCGATCGAGTGCCAGCGCTGAGAGCACGGCATCCAACTCCGCCGGCTCGAGCACCCGTCCGAGGCGCGGCGGTGGTTGCCGGATGGCGATGCGCGGCGGTGCGCCGGCCACAATGTCGACTTCCACCAGGCCGGAACTCTGTTTCTGCCGCGGCCGTGGTGCGAGCTGCAGGGATGCCAGCACCGCGTGTGCGGCCAGCGTGGCATGGCCGACGAAAGCCGCTTCGCGGCGCGGACTGAAGAATCGCACCCGCAGGTCATGGTCCGGCCCGTCCGGTTGCAACAGGAACGCGGTGTCGCCGTTATTGAGCTCGCGCGCCAGGCGGCGCATATTTAGATCCGAAAGGCCGTCGGCATCGAGCACCACGCCCGCGGGATTCCCACAGAAGCGCTGCGAAGTGAAAGCATCGACCTGGAACACGCGCACGCTAGTCGCCATGGGGCAGATCGTAATCGATCGTAATCCCGAACTGGCGCGGATCGCCCTGCTGCAGAAACGACTGGGTTGGGAAATTCGGCGGTATCAGGCCGAAATAAAAGCCCTGCTGGGCGTAGTGGACTCCGAACAGGTTGCGCACCCAGCCGCTCGCGGTCCAGGCGCCGCGCCGGTAACCGACTCGCAGGTTCTCCAGATGGTAGGAATGCGAGGTCTGCGGATCGCTGGTGTAGTAGTAGAAGCTGTCGAGCGCATGTGAATCCAGCCGCGCAAACCATCCTCGCTGTGTCCGGTATTCGACCGCGGCGGATACCTCATATCCGGGCGCGAACGGTTGCGCGCGGCCATCGATTGCCAGGCTGTCGAATACGCCGCTGACGCCGAGATAACGGGTGTGCAGCAATGCGGCGCTGCCCGAGAGCTGCCAATGCTCATCGAGGCGATAGCTGCCCTGAGATTCCAGGCCGAAATTCTCGCCGTCGGCGGCATTCTGGGTAAAAAACACGAACGCCAGCGGATTGTTGGGCTGCAGCTGCTCGGCCAGATAGACCTGCATGTGCTGCCGCCGCATGTAGAACAGATCGAACTGCAGCTGCAGCGGGCTTCCGGCGCGGGCGAATTTCAGGCCGGTCTCCAGATTCCACAACGACTCGGGTCCGAAGCCACGCTGCTCGGACAGAATCTGCGAGCCGATGTTGAATCCGCCGCCCTTGTAGCCGCGCGCGAGCGTCGCGTACAGGTGCTCGCCATCGCCAACCATGCGTGTCCAGGACAGGTTGCCGCCCAGCATGTCGTTGCCCTGACGCGGAAAGGGGGTCGCG
>DASXLF010000544.1:0-16093 GCA_036496405.1 Steroidobacteraceae bacterium
CCGCGAGTATGGCTTACCGATCGCGCCAGTCTGCCGATCGAGAAGGTAGCGACCCCCGTGGGTTGGTTGTTCGATCACGCTCGACCGGTGAGCGCCGTGCCGCTCGATAATTGCTTTGCCGACTGGGACCAGTCGGCGGTGATCCTGTGGCCCGACCGCAAGGTCGAGATACGCGCCAGCCCCTGCCGTTACCTGCATGTGTATGCACCGGCCGGACGTGATTTCTTTTGCGTAGAGCCGCAAAGCGCAGCCGCCGGTGCGCTGACTCGTGGTCAGGGTGAAGCCGAAGTCGTGGCACCGGGCGGCCGGTTCGAAGTGCGCGTGAGCTTTGAAGTGGGGGCGGTGTAATTGTTTCTGGGCATCGACATCGGAACCTCGAGCGTCAAGGCGGTGCTGGTCGATGAGCAGGAGGCGATCGTCGCCCAGAGTTCGAGTCCACTCACTGTCGAGCGGCCGCAGCCGTTGTTCGCGGAACAGGACCCGGAAAGCTGGTGGCAGGCAAGCGTGGCGGCGATCGGCAATCTGCCGCCGCAGGCGCGGTCGGCGGTACGGGCCATTGGACTGAGCGGGCAGATGCACGGGGCGACGCTGCTGGATAAATCCGGCCGGACGCTGCGGCCGGCCATCCTGTGGAACGACGGACGCTCGGCACGCGAATGCCTGGAACTGGAGCGGCGTGAGCCACGCTCGCGCGCTCTCACCGGCAACATCATGATGCCTGGATTCACAGCGCCGAAGCTGCTCTGGGTCTCGCGGCATGAGCCCCAGATTTTTGCGCACACGGCACGCGTGCTGCTGCCGAAAGATTACGTGCGACTGAAATTGACCGGCGAGGCCGTGAGCGACATGTCCGATGCGGCCGGTACCGGCTGGCTGGATGTCGCGGCACGCGATTGGTCCGATGAAATGCTGACCGCGACCGGTCTCAACCGCTCGCACATGCCGCGACTGGTGGAGGGCAATGCGCCTTCGGGCACGGTGCGCACCGAGGTGGCCGAGCAGTTGCGGTTGCCGCCGGTAGTGGTCGCCGGCGGCGCGGGCGACAACGCCGCCAGCGCCGTGGGCATGGGCGTGATCGCCCCGGGCCAAGCCTTCCTATCGCTGGGTACCTCGGGCGTGCTGTTCGTGGTGACCGATCGATTCCGGCCCAATCCAGACAAGGCGGCGCACGCGTTCTGTCACTGCCTGCCGGGACGCTGGCATCAGATGTCGGTGATGCTCAGCGCCGCCAGTGCCCTCGATTGGGCGGCGCAGTTGACCGGCGAAGCGGATCTGCATCGACTGGTGGCGGCAGCGCAAGGTATTGGTTTGCGCCGTTCGGCACCGTATTTTCTGCCCTATCTTTCCGGCGAGCGTACCCCGCACAACGATCCGAACAGCCGCGGTGTGCTGTTCGGCGTGAACCCGGAGACCTCACGCGCCGATCTGGCGCTGGCGGTGCTGGAGGGGGTGGCGCTGGCGTTCGCCGATGGCATCGATGTGTTGGTCGAAAACGGCGGCACCGTGGGCGAGATCAGCGTCACCGGCGGCGGGGCGCGCTTTGCCTACTGGGGACAGCTGCTGGCGGCGGCGCTGAACCGTACGCTGACCTATCGCGCCGGCAGCGAGCTCGGATCGGCGTTGGGCGCAGCGCGTCTGGCGCGTCTGGCCTTGACCGCGGAGTCGCCGCAGCTGGTGTGCACCATGCCGCCGATCACGCAGGTGATCGAACCCGACTCCTCTCTGGTGGCGTTACTGGCCGATCGCCGCGGCATCTTTACGCGGCTCTATCGCGACCTCAAAGATACTTTCGTGGAGTTTGCAAAATGAGCGTGTTCTCAGGCATTGAACCGGTCCGCTTCGAAGGCGCCGACTCGAGGAATGAATATGCGTACCGCGTGTACGACCCTAACCGGATGGTGCTCCACAAGCGCATGGAAGACTGGCTCAAGGTGGCCGTATGCTACTGGCATTCGTTCAACTGGCCGGGCGCCGACATCTTTGGCGGCGGCACCTTGCCGCGGCCGTGGCTGGGAACCCCGGTGACGCAGGCGATGGCCGACGAAAAGCTCGAGGCCGCATTTGATTTCTTTGCGCGCCTGGGCGTTCGTTACTTCACCTTCCATGACGTGGATGCCATGGCCTCGGCCGGCTCGGTGCGCGAGCACGAAAAACATCTGCGCAGCATCGAGGCGGGTATCGCCCGCAAGATGGCTGCCACCGGTGTCAAGCTGCTGTGGGGCACGGCGAACCTGTTCAGTCATCCGCGCTATGCCGGCGGTGCTGCCACCAGTCCGGATCCCCAAGTGTTCGCCTGGGCGGCGGCGCAAGTACGTCTTTGCATGGAGACCACGCATCGGCTGGGCGGCGAGAACTATGTGCTGTGGGGCGGACGCGAGGGCTACGATTCGTTGCTGAACACCGATCTGGGCCGGGAATTGGACCAGTACGCGCGCTTCCTGAGCATGGTGGTGGAACACAAGCACCGCATCGGTTTCAAGGGCACCATTCTGATCGAGCCCAAGCCATTCGAACCCACCAAGCATCAGTACGATCACGATACCGCCGCCGTGTATGCGTTCCTCGAGCGCTACGGACTCACCAAAGAGGTGAAGGTCAACATCGAAGTCAATCACGCGACGCTCGCGGGGCTGGATTTCGAACACGAAATTGCCGTTGCGCGCGCCTACGGCATATTCGGCTCCATCGACATGAACCGCGGCGATCCGCGCAACGGCTGGGACACCGATCAGTTTCCGAACAATGCGCAGGAGCTGGTGCCCGCAGTGGTGCAACTGATCGAGGACGGCGGCTTTGCGACCGGGGGTTTCAATTTTGACGCCAAGCTTCGGCGGCAATCGACCGATGCGGCGGATCTCTATCTGGCGCATATCGGCGGCATCGATACCCTCGCGCGTGCACTGCTGGCCGCGGCTGACGTGGTCAGCGACGGACAGCTCAAGCGCCTGCGCCAGGAACGCTATCAGGGCTGGAACGGGGCACTCGGACGCCGTATCGACGGCGGGGATTTCACTCTGGCGACCCTGGCCGATCACGCGGCCGAGCAGGGCTTCGATCCCAGGCCGCCTTCCGGGCGCCAGGAACTGGCCGAGAGCATCATCGCCCGGCATTGCAAGTACTGAAGCCGCACACGAGGGGAGCGCGATGATCACCACCGGCAACGCCACAGGGCGCGCAGGGCTGTTTCTGGCATCGCTGCTGCTGATGGCGGCCTCGGATGCACCCGTCTATACCGATGCTTCGCAGCCGGTGGACCGGCGGGTTGATGATCTACTGGGTCGGATGACGCTCGAAGAAAAGGTGTCGCAACTCAATAACGACACCCAGGCCATTCCGCGCCTGCATATCGCCGCCTATAACGTCTGGAACGAAGCCCTGCATGGAGTGGCCAGAAACGGCATCGCTACGGTTTTCCCGCAGGCCATCGGGCTCGCGGCGACTTTCGACGTGCCGCTGATCGAACAGACCGGCGCGGCCGTTTCGGCTGAAGGCATTGCCAAACATGCGCTGGCGGTGCAGGCCGGGCAGAGCAAGCTCTACCAGGGCCTGACCTTCTTTTCACCCAACATCAATATCTTTCGCGATCCGCGCTGGGGCCGCGGCCAGGAGACCTACGGCGAGGACCCGTACCTGACGGGTCGCATGGGCGTGGCCTATATCAGCGGCCTGCAGGGCAGCGATCCTGCCCACCCGCGCGTCGGTGCCACCGCCAAGCACTTTGCGGTGCACAGCGGTCCGGAACTACTGCGTCACGGCTTTGATGCCCGGCCCAGCGCACACGATCTGGAAGACACCTACCTGCCCGCATTTCGCGCCGCCGTGATTGACGGTCACGTGCTTTCGGTCATGTGCGTGTACAACGCCGTCGACGGCGTACCGGGTTGCGCCAGTGAGCTGCTGCTGCAGCAAACTTTGCGCGACGACTGGAAGTTCCAGGGCTTCGTGACTTCCGATTGCAATGCCATCTCCGACATCTACACCGCGCATCACTACGTCACCAGCGAGGCGGCGGCCGCGGCGGCGGCGCTCAAGGCCGGCACCGACAGCGAATGCACGGTGAGATTCGGCTCGCACCCCGAGGACTACGGCAAGTATCTGGAGGCGATCAGACAGGGACTGCTGAGCGAGCAGGATATCGACCGCGCCCTGCGACGCACGCTGCGCGTGCGCTTTGAGCTGGGACTGTTTGATTCGATCGATCCGATGGTTGCCGCCGGCGCCGCGAGCGTGATCGACAGTCCGCAGCACCGGCAATTGGCACTGCAGGTGGCGCGCGAGAGCATGGTGCTGCTTAAGAACGACGGCATACTGCCGCTGCATGCCGCGCCCAAGCGCATCGCCGTGATCGGGCCGCTGGCGGACAGCGTGCGGGTGCTGGAAGGCAACTACAACGGCACGCCTTCGCGCGCCACCACGGTATTGGAAGGGGTCCGCAAGCAATTTCCCGACTCCAGCGTCGTGTTTGCGACCGGTACGGTGGAGTTTCTGCGCGAGCTGCTGCCGGTGCCGGCCAGCGTGCTGAGCACCGACGATGGTCATCAGGGATTGCGGATGGAATACTTCGCCGACGCCAGCCGCACGGGGCCGGTGCTCAAGACCCGCATCGAGCAGACTGTGAGCCTGGACAGCAGCAGCGACGCCGGCTTGAACTTCGCGCGCTGGCGCGGCTGGCTGACACCGACAGAATCCGGTGACTATCGCCTGGCGGCAGTGGGCGAGTCGAACAAGATTACGCTCGACGGCAAGCTCATCGTCGACACCGAGAAAGCCGGGCCGCCGCAGCCCGGCTATGTGGACGTCACTCTGGAGAAAGGGCACCGCTATGCCATCACGGTGGACAATTCACCGTCACTGACGCGCGAGGTGCGCTTGCTTTGGGCGCGCAAGGATCCCAACGCTCTCGCCGGCGCCGTGGCCGCCGCGCGCCAAGCCGAGGTGGTCATTGCGGCGGTGGGTATCACCGCCGACCTGGAGGGTGAGGAGTCGGCGCTGGAGATTCCCGGTTTCAAAGGTGGGGATCGCACCAGCCTGGACATGCCGCCCGAGGAAACGCGGCTGCTCGAGGCAGTCAAGGCCACCGGCAAGCCGCTGATCGTGATCCTCATGAGCGGCAGTGGCCTGGCGGTGAATTGGGCGCAGCAGCACGCCAATGCCATCCTGCAAGCCTGGTATCCGGGCGAGGAGGGCGGCACCGCAGTTGCCGAAACGCTGGCCGGCGTCAACAACCCGGCCGGCCGCCTGCCGGTCACGTTCTACAAAGGCATCGATCAGCTGCCCGACTTTGCCGACTACTCCATGAAGAATCGCACCTACCGCTATTTCAGCGGCGCGCCGCTGTATCCGTTTGGCTTTGGCCTGAGCTATTCAAACTTCGCCTACAGCCATCTGCAGCCGGCGCGCAGCGCCCTGCCGGCCGGCCAACCGCTCGACGTGCAGGTGCAGGTGCGCAATACCTCCAAGCGCGATGGCGACGAAGTCGCGCAGTTGTATCTGCAGTTCGGGCATGCGCCTGGCGCGCCATTGCGCGCATTGCGAGGCTTTCAACGCCTGCATCTGGCGGCGGGCGAGTCCAGGACGCTGCGATTCACGCTGACGCCGCGCGACCTGAGCCATGTGGATGAGAGCGGGCAGCACGTGATCAGCCCCGGCGAGTATTCGCTCAGCGTGGGCGGCGGCCAACCACAGTCCGGGGCGCCCAAGGCGGTGGCACACTTCAGCGTGCGCGGCGAGCAGCGGCTGCCGGAGTAGTCACGGGAGCACATGGGTGTCGCCGCTGATCGCAGTGGGCGAATGCATGCTGGAACTGGCCCCGGACGGCGAGCGCTGGCGTCTGGGCCACGCCGGGGATACGTTCAATACCACCCTGTATCTGCGCCGGCTCGGCGTACCGGTGGCTTATCTCACCGCACTCGGCAGCGATCCCTTCAGCCAGCAGATGCGCGCCGCGTGGCTGGCGGAAGGCATCGATGTCTCGCTGGTGCTGACCGATCCCACGCGCCTGCCCGGACTGTATGCCATCCGCAATGATGCCGACGGTGAGCGACATTTCTATTACTGGCGGGAACGTTCCGCCGCGCGCCAGTTATTCACGCTGCCGGGAATCGAGGCGGCCTTGCAACGTGCCGGTCGTGCCGGGCAGCTCTACCTGTCTGGCATCACGCTGTCGATTTTCACGGATCAGGAACGCGCGCGTCTGCTGGAGCTTGCCGCCGCCGTGCGCGCGCACGGGGGCCAGGTGATCTTCGATCCCAACTATCGGCCTGCCGGCTGGACGCACGTCAGTGCCGCACGCGCGGCGATCGAGTCGCTGGCGCCCTTGGTATCGATTGCCTTACCCACCCAGACTGATGAGGCACTGGTGTTTGGCGATGGCACAGCAGAGCACACCGCTGATCGCTGGCGCAGCTGGGGCGCACGCGAAGTGGTAGTCAAGCTCGGATCACGCGGCTGCCTGGTGGCCACCGGAGCGCAGCGCGATCATGTGCCGGTGGCGGGTCCAGTGGCGGTCGTCGACGCCACCGGCGCCGGCGATGCGTTCAACGCCGCCTATCTCGCTGCGCGCCTGGCGCAGCACACGCCGATTCAGGCCGCGCGTGCCGCCCATCGGTTGGCCTGCCAGGTCATCCAGTACCCAGGCGCCATACTGCCGCCCGATCGGCCCCTGACTCTAAGTTCACTCCTCGATTCATAGCTCGGCGAGCAGCCGGCGCACGGTGGCGCGGGCGCCGTGATTCAACAGTCGTTCGAGTTGGCGGCTGATGGCGGCAACGACGGCAGGATTGTGCGACAGGTCCTCGCCAAAGACTTCCGACAGTTGCAGAAAATCCGCGCTGAGCTGGGCGGCGCCGGCGCTGCGCACGCCGGCAATCGCCGCGAGCCGCGCCGCCAGCGGGTCGTCTACTGAATAGGCGACGCCCTGCTCATCGCGTCCGAGCGCGTAACGCATCCAGGCGGCTATGGCCAGCGCAATAGCGGTGAAGGATTGGCCGGCACGAAGACGCGCTCGCAACGGCGCGAGCAGGCGCTGCGGCAACTTCTGCGAGCCATCCATGGCAATCTGTCGCAATCGATGTTGCAGCGCTGAATTGGCGAAACGCTGCAATAGTGCCTCCTGATAGGCGATCAGGTCGAGATCGGGGGTGGGCTCGAGGGTGGGCGCCAGTTCCGCTTGCATCAGGTGCTGCAACAGCGAGCGAAAATCCGGCTCCGCGATCGCCTCGTGCACGAAGTTCAATCCCGCGAGACTTCCCAGGTAGGCGAGGGTGGAGTGACTGCCATTGAGCAGCCGAAGCTTGGCGGCCTCGAATGGCCGCACGTCGCTGACCAACTGCACACCGGCCACCGCGAAATCCGGACGCGCGCCGACAAAGCGATCCTCGATGATCCACTGCGTGAACGGCTCGGTCTTGACCAGCCCGAGATCGCTCAATCCGATCGCCTGCGCGCCGAGCGCGAGATCATCGGCGGTGGTCGCCGGAACGATGCGATCGACCACCGTCGACGGGCAGGTCAGCTCACGCTCGATCCACGCGGCCAGGCCCGATTCAAGGTGCTGCGCGTAGTCGAGCAGCATGCGCTTGAGCATGGGGCCGTTTTCCGGCAGGTTGTCGCAGCACACCAGCGTGGGTGGTGCGGCAGCCGCACGCCGTCGCTGTCGCAGGCCCATCGCCAGCAACCCGAGTGCGCCGCGCGGTTGCGCGGGATGCTCAAGGTCGTAAACGATGTCGGGATGCGCGAGGTCGAGGCCCCCCGAGGCGCCGCGGCAATAGCCTTTCTCGGTAATCGTCAACGTGATGAGCTTCGTGGTCGCACGCGCCATGGCGGCGATCACTGCGGCGGCATTCACGCCGGCCACCAGCACCTCCGCCACCGAACCGATAATGCGATAGCTGGTATTCGCCGCTCCGCGCTCAACCACGGTGTACAGACAGTCCTGTGGTTGCAGCTGTCTGTGCACGGCGCCGGAACGCACGGATACCGCCAGGATGCGCCAGTCACCGCCGGCGAGCGCCAGCACATCATCGAGGTACACCGCCTGGTGCGCACGATGAAAGGCGCCGATGCCCAGATGCACGATGCCGATGTTGTGCGCGTGCCGATCGTAGGCCGGCAGGCGGATGCCTGGGCGTACCTGCGCCAGCCGCCGTGGATGAAGCCGATCGCTCACTTAGAGTTTGTAGGCGAGCTTGACCAGCGTATAGGTGAGTTCGACCGCGACCTCAGCCGCCTCGTCTTCCTCGAGCTGATGCTCAATCACCAGTTCGGCCAGAAAGCCACTGTCGATGCGCCGCGCGACATCGTGACGCGCCGGAATGGACAGGAATGCCCGCGTGTCGTCATTGAATCCCACCGTGTTGTAGAAGCCCGCGGTCTCGGTGGTCTGGCGCCGGAAGCGACGCATGCCCTGCGGGCTGTCGTGGAACCACCAGGCCGGACCGAGCTTGAGCACCGGATAGTGTCCAGCCAGAGGCGCCAGCTCGCGCGCGTAGGTCGATTCATCGAGCGTGAAAACGATTACGGTGAGGTCGCGCTCGTTGCCGTAGCGATCCAGCAGCGGCTTGAGTGCCTGCACGTAGTTGGTGGGAGTCGGAATATCGGCGCCCTTGTCGCTGCCGAAGCGTGCATACAGGGCGGCGTTGTGATTGCGCCAGGCGCCGGGATGGATCTGCATGACCAGGCCATCCTCGAGACTCATTCCGGCCATGACCGTGAGCATGTGGGCGCGAAATTGTTCGGCGTCGGCGGCACTGGCCGGACCGGTGCTCACGCGCCGAAATAGCGCCTGCGCTTCGTGCTGCGAGAGATCGGCGGTGGCGGCACTGGGATGGCCATGATCGGTGGCCGTGGCGCCCAGGGCGGCAAACTGCCGGCGTCGATCGCGCAGAGCCTGCAGGTATTCGTCATAGCTGAAGGCGTCGCGGCCCGTGATCTGCGAGAGCTGGCGGAGATTGTCCCGGAAATTCTCATGCTGAGGGTCGAGTACCGGATCGGGCCGAAAGGTGGGGATCACACGGCCGGGCCACGAACCCTGGCGCAGCGCGCGATGCGCAGCCAGCTCATCCAGTGGCGACTCGGTGGTGGCCAGCACCTCAATGCACAAGGTATCGAACAGTGCGCGCGGTCGAAACGAATCCTGCCGCAGCTTTTCCTGGATCACATCGAAATAGTGGTCGGCGGTGTCGGCGCCGAGTTGCACCTGCATGCCGAAGATCTCGGCGAACACCGAATCCAGCCACAGGCGCGAGGGGGTGGCACGGAACACATGATAGTGGCTGGCAAACAGCCGCCAGATCGCGCGCGCATCATCGCCGCTGGCGTGCGCACCGATGGGCGGCTGCACGCCCAACTGCTCCAACGGCACGCCCAGGCTGTAGAGCATGCGCAGCAGATAGTGATCGGGCGTCACCAGCAGCTGCACCGGATCGGAAAAAGCCGCGTTATCGGCGAACCAGCGCGCATCCGTATGCCCGTGCGGGCTCACGATCGGCAACGCACGGATGTGTTCGTACAATCGCCGGGCCACCGCGCGCGTTGCCGGATCGGCCGGAAACAGGCGGTCCGGATGCAGGGCGAGTGGTTTGCTCATGCTGAGATAGTCACGCCGGGCAGCGTGCCGGCAAGGATTATTGGCGGTGCCTTCCGTGTTCGTCAACAGTGGTTGACAAGCACAATGGGAGCGCTATCATTTGGTGGCGGTCGCCGGCGAGGCGACTCGCCTGCGAACCTAATTCAAGTGCGCAAAGCACACGGGGTCAGCGATACGCGTATGGGCCGTCTGCATCCACCGGACGCCCGCTGGCTCCGCCGAGCAAGTTTCAAACAGCGTCTGTTCCATCGTTTCTATTTGTCTTTCCCCCCCAGAAGCGATGGAACGGACGCCCCTTTTTGCCTCCCGCGGCCATAATCTTGCATTGCCATTGAATTCGCACCGTGAGGGTGGCCGATGAAGATCGCTGCAGCCAGAGTCATCGTCACCAGCCCCGGCCGCAACTTCGTCACGCTCAAGCTGGAGACCAGCGAGGGTATCCATGGCGTGGGCGATGCCACGCTCAACGGACGCGAGCTGGCGGTCGCCAGCTATCTCACTGATCACGTGATTCCGTGCCTGATCGGCCGCGATCCTCATCAGATCGAAGATATCTGGCAGTACCTGTATCGCGGCGCCTATTGGCGGCGCGGCCCGGTGACCATGTCGGCGATTGCCGCCGTGGACATGGCACTGTGGGACATCAAGGGGAAAATTGCCGGACTGCCGCTGTATCAGTTGCTGGGAGGGGCCAGCCGCGAGCAGGTGCTGGTCTACGGGCACGCCAACGGCAGCACGGTCGAGCAGGCGCTCGAGCAGGCGCGCAGTCTGCTGGCGCAGGGCTACCGGGCGGTTCGCCTGCAGTCCGGTGTGCCAGGGCTGAAATCGACTTATGGCGTGTCCGCGGACCGCTTCTTCTATGAGCCGGCGGATGCGGATATCCCTACCGAGACCGCCTGGTCGACGCCGGCGTATCTGCGCAGCGTACCGGCATTGTTCGAGGCCGCGCGCCGGCAGCTCGGCTGGGAAGTGCATCTGCTGCACGACGTGCACCATCGGCTGACGCCGATCGAGGCGGGGCGGTTGGGCAAGGACCTGGAGCCATTCCGGCTGTTCTGGCTGGAGGATGCCACGCCGGCCGAGAACCAGGAGGCCTTCCGTGTCATCCGCGCGCACACCACCACGCCGCTGGCGGTAGGGGAGGTGTTCAATTCCATCTGGGACTGCCGGTGGCTCATTGAAGAGCAGCTGATCGACTACATTCGCGCCACCGTCCTGCATGCCGGCGGCATCACGCACCTGCGGCGCATCGCCTCGCTTGCCGACTTGTATCAGGTGCGCACCGGCTGTCACGGTGCCACGGATCTATCACCCGTGACCATGGCGGCGGCACTGCACTTCGATCTCTCGGTGCCCAACTTCGGTATCCAGGAGTACATGCGCCATACCGAGGCCACTGACCTGGTGTTTCCGCATCACTACCGGTTCGAGGCCGGATTCATGCATCCCGGAGAAGCCCCTGGTCTGGGGGTGGATATCGACGAGGCGGCGGCAGCGAAATTTCCCTACCGGCGAGCATACCTTCCGGTGAACCGGCTGGAAGACGGCTCAATGTTCAACTGGTGAGCGAGCCGGCGCCACCGACGGGGCGCGTGCGCTGGGTGGTGTGCGCGCTGTTGTTCGCCGCCGTGGTGCTGAGCTACATCGACCGCCAGGTGCTCAGTGTTCTTAAGCCGACATTGGCCGCGCGCTACGGCTGGAGCGAGACCGGCTACGGCGATGTGGTGTTCTGGTTTCAGGCGGCCTACGGCATCGGTTACATCGCCTTCGGTCGTTTCGTCGATCGCTTCGGCGCGCGCCTGGGCTACACGGTCGCGGTGACGCTGTGGACCGTCGGCCACCTGGCACACGTGCTGGTGACCTCAACGCGCGGCATGGCGCTGGTACGCATTCCGCTGGCGCTCGGAGAGTCCGGTACCTTTCCGGCGGCTCTGGCTGCCACTGCCGATTGGTTTCCCCGGCGCGAGCGGACATTCGCCATCGGCTTGTTCAATGCCGGCGCCAATATCGGCGCCATCCTGACCCCGCTGCTGGTGCCGGCGATTACGCTGGCCTTAGGGTGGCGCGCAGCCTTTCTTGCCACCGGTGCGCTGACGGCGCTCTGGCTGGTGGCCTGGCTTTGGCTGTACCGGCGCCCGCGAGAGCAGTCGCGACTGAGCGCGGCCGAGCGCGCCTACATCGAACAGGACCCGATCGAGCCGCGCCAGTCGGTGCCATGGCGGCGATTGTTGGTTGTCCGCGAAACCTGGGCCTACATACTCGGACGTTTTCTGATCGACCCGGTGTGGTGGACGTTTTTGTTCTGGCTGCCGGATTTTTTCAACAAGCGTTTCGGCGTGGATCTCAAAGGCTACGGGCCGCCGCTGGTGGCAATTTATATACTCGCGGATGTCGGATCGGTGCTCGGAGGCTGGAGTTCCTCGCGCCTGCTGGCACGCGGAGTGAACCTCAACGCCGCCCGCAAACTCACCATGCTGGGCTGCGCGTTGGTCGTTCTGCCCGTGGCCCTGGCCGGTTCCGCGACCCATCTGTGGCTGGCGGTGGCGTTGATCGGGCTGGCATGCGCCGGTCATCAGGGCTTCTCTACCAATCTCTACGCCTTGCCCGCGGACTTGTTTCCGCGCTGGGCGGTAGGTTCGGTGGTCGGACTGGGTGGCGGCGCCGGCGCCGCCGGCGGCATGCTCATGGCCAAATACGCCGGCTGGGTACTGCAGACACTGGGCAGTTACACGCCCATTTTCCTAGTGTCCGCGAGCGCCTATCTGTTTGCGCTGTTGAGCATCGATCTGCTGACGCCGCGCTATCGACCGGCGGCACTGGGCTGATGAAACGCGGCGTTCCGTTGTTGCTGGCGCTGTCGCTGTGGACGAGCGCGGCGCCGGCGCAGAGCGTGGATTTCGACTGGTTCGAGTACAGCGGGCACGATGCCGTGTTCGAACGGCCATTGCCTTCTGGCAGTTATCGCAATCCCGTGCTCGCCGGCTTTTATCCGGACCCCAGTGTCACGCGGGTCGGAAACAAGTTTTACCTGGTCAATTCCACCTTTACTTATTTTCCCGGCATTCCCGTGTTTGAGAGTGGCGATCTCGTGCACTGGCGCCAGATTGGCAACGCGGTCGATCGCGTTTCGGAAATCAGTTTTGACGGCCTCGATGTATCGCGCGGCCTGTTTGCGCCGACGATCCGATATCACTGCGGCACGTTCTATATCATCAATACCGCCGTGGCCAGCGGCGGCAACTTCTACCTCACCGCTACCAATCCTGCCGGTCCCTGGTCGGCGCCACATTGGCTGCCGGAAATCGATGGCATCGATCCATCGTTCTTCTTCGACACCGATGGCAAGGCCTATGTCCTGAACAACGGACCGCCCGAGGGTACGCCGCTCTATGAGGGTCATCGGGCGATCTGGATCCAGGCGTTTGATCTGTTTAGCCACAAACTGATCGGGCCGCGCAAGGTGCTGCTCAATGGCGGCATAGACTTCGCCAGTCATCCATTGTGGATCGAGGGTCCGCACATGTATCGGCGCGGCCGTTGGTATTACCTGATGTGCGCGCAAGGCGGCACCTCCAGCGGCCACTCGGAAGTGGTATTGCGCAGCCACTCGCCGTGGGGCCCGTTTAGCGCATTTACGGGCAATCCGATTCTGACGCAACGCGACGTGGATGCGCGGCGTGCCGACCCGATCGTCAATGCAGGCCATGCCGATCTGGTCGAGGGCCCCGACCACAGCTGGTGGGCCGTGTTTCTCGCCGGCCGCGGCTATGGCGAAGGACATTTCAATACCGGGCGCGAGACATTTCTCCTGCCGGTTTCCTGGCGCCACGGCTGGCCGATCATTCTCGATCATGGCCGCAGCGTCCCGTACGTGCTGCCGGGTCCGCGCTTCCTCGCAATGGCCAGCGACCTGGCGCCCACCACCGGCAATTTCACCTGGCGCGATGATTTCGATGGCGACACGCTCAAGCCAGAATGGCTGCACGTACGCACGCCCACTCATCCCTGGGTGGATCTGGCCAGCCGGCACGGCTGGCTGCGAATCGAGCCGCAAGTCATGCCGCTCGATGGTCTGGGTAATCCGTCGTTCCTCGCGCGCCGGCAGCAACACATGTCGTTCGAGGCGACCACGGCATTCGAGTTGCCCGGATCGCAGTCTATCGTCGCCGGCATCGCTGCTTTTCAGAATCAGAGTTACTGGTATTTCCTGGGCGCGCGCCATGAGGGCGATCGGGTACGCATTTTTCTGGAAAAGAAAAGCGGTGGGGCGGTGCAGACCGTGGCGGCCACTCTGACGACAGCGCAGCCGCTGATGAAACTCAAGATCAGCGCCGCCTCCGGCGCCTACTCGTTTTTCTACGATGCGGGCGGTGGCTGGCAGACATTGGTTTCCGCCGACGATGGATCAATTCTGAGCAGTGACGTGGCCGGAGGCTTCGTTGGCGCGGTGGTCGGGCCTTTTGCGCGCGTGACAGATAAGTGAGAAACAACAATAGGATGCACGCTATAGTTCGTGTAGATTAGTATATAACGTCGCTCGCGTTGGCTTTCTTTCGTTGGCAATGGCCGGGAAAAACTCCCGCTATACAGCGGGAAAAAGTCCCGCTCTCTCGTGGGTTATTCTCCCGGGCGCCGAACAGGGCTGCGCCATCGAAAACTACCGTCCCCTGTTCGTCGCCACGCGACTGACGCGCACTTACGGGAGTCTATGGGACGCTCAAGAACCATTCTGACGCTGCATGGCTTTCTGTGGCTGGCGAGCTCGTTTGCTGCTGCTGATGAGCCAAGCGACCTGCGGCCGCCAAGCAATGCGGCGACCGTGCAGGAGCTTCCGCAGGTACTCGTCATCGGCAATGCCCCTTTGCCAGGATTTGGTCTGCCGTTGAATCAAATTCCGGCCAACGTGCAGACCGCCACCAGCGACGATCTGAAGCGGCAGCAGACCACTGACGTTGCGGATTACCTGAATATGAATTTCAGCGGCGTGAACGTCAGTGAGAGCGCCGATAACCCATTCCAGCTCGACATCAATTATCACGGGTTCACGGCGTCGCCACTTCTCGGTACGCCCGAAGGTCTGTCTGTCTACGTCGACGGCGTGCGAGTGAATGAATCCTTTGGCGACACGGTGAATTGGGATCTCATTCCCGAATCCGCCATCTCCACCGTATCCTTGATCTCCGGTTCGAATCCGGTATTCGGACTCAATACCTTGGGCGGCGCCCTGTCGGTGCAGACCAAGAGCGGCCACGACAATCCCGGGACCGAACTGGAAGCGTACGGCGGCTCCTTTGGCAGACATTCATTCCAGGCTGAAACCGGGGGCGAGTTCGGTGCCTTCGATTATTTCATCACCGGCAATTATTTCGATGAAACCGGCTGGCGGGATCTCTCCCCGACGCGGGTGTGGCAGGGATTCGGCAAGGTGGGCTGGCAAACCGACCAGACCGACATCGACCTGAGTTATACCTACGCCGACACCAGCCTGTTTGGTAACGGCGCTCTGCCGCTGAGCATGCTCTATTTCCGCCGCGAACAAAGCTATACACCGGATTTCACGGCAGACCTGATGCATTTCCTGAATCTGACCGGCACGCAGTTCCTATCCGAGCATTTGCTGTTATCAGGCAATGTGTACTACCGACATCTGATTACCGGCAGCAACAACGGCAGTAACAACGACAACTACCTGGACGACGACGATCCGGCGCCACCGACTGATTGCAGCGGCGAGGCGACTGACCGGGCAACGCTCGCCTACTGCTCAAATGCCGCCAGTCAGGTTTCGCGCCTGGTTCAGAGAACAATCGGATTCGGCGTGCAGGTTACCGACTCGCAGGATGTATTCGGCTGGAAGAACCAGGCCATTATCGGCGCGGACTATAGCGACGCCGATGACACGTTCGCGCAGACATTTCAATACGGGACATTCGCTGCGAATCACACGCTGATCTTCGACGCCAATCCGCTCAATAATGAGACCGTCATATCGCTCGACGGCAGCAACCGGATCATTGGTGTTTATGTGACCGACACGCTGTCTCCAAACCCGGCGCTGCACGTCAATGCCTCTGCGCGCTATAACAGCAACACCGAAACACTAAACGGCTTCAGCGTCGATACTGACGTCGGCGACGTGGGTACAGGATTCGACACCGCCAGCCCGTTGGCTGGACAGCACACCTTCGTGCGCATCAATCCGGCGATCGGCGTCACGTTCACGCCCACGTCGCTGGAGACGTATTACGCCAACTACAACGAGGCGAGCCGTGCACCCACGGTGTTAGAGCTCGGCTGCTCGAATCCTGTGCAGCCCTGCGGCCTGCCGAATGATTTCGCCAGCGATCCCGATCTCAAGCAGGTAGTAGCGCGCACGTTCGAGCTCGGTCTGCGCGGCAATCTGGGTGACAAAAGCCTGAACTGGAGCGCGGATGTATTTCGTACCCTCAATAGCGATGA
Source organism: Steroidobacteraceae bacterium (assembly GCA_036496405.1). GTDB lineage: Bacteria > Pseudomonadota > Gammaproteobacteria > Steroidobacterales > Steroidobacteraceae > FEN-1191. Next base: position 16,046 of record DASXLF010000544.1, read on the forward strand.
CATTCAGTTCATCGCTACGACCACCAATTCCGGGTATTTCGACAACGT
>DASXLF010000545.1:0-3323 GCA_036496405.1 Steroidobacteraceae bacterium
GGCTCGTCGAAGTCGAACCTCGGGCATACGCAGGCGGCCGCAGGCGTGCTGGGCGTGATCAAGGTGGTGCTGTCGCTGCAGCACGAGGTGATGCCGAAGAGCTTGCACGCGGAGCATCCGAGCAAGCAGATCGAGTGGGAAGGCAGCGGGCTATCGCTGCTGCAGCAGGCGCGGGCCTGGCCGCGGGACGCATCGCGGGTGCGCCGAGCGGGCGTGTCGTCGTTCGGCATCAGCGGAACGAACGCGCATGTCGTGCTGGAGGAGGCGCCGGCGCGAGCGGAGGCCATCGCCAGCGAGGCGAGCGTCGCAGTGGCCGTGGAAGCAGAGCAGGCAGGTTTGCCGCTGCCGCTGTTGGTGTCCGGCCGGGACGATGCGGCGCTGCGTGCGCAGGCTACCCGGTATGGCGAGTGGCTGTCGGGTCATCCTGAGGCGGACTGGTCTTCCGTGGTGAGGACGGCGGCATTGCACCGGACGCAGTTTGGCTCGCGTGCCTCGGTGTCGGCCAAGGATGCGCCGGAGGCTGTGGAAGCGCTGCGTGCGCTGGGCGAGGGCCGGCCGCATGCGGCGGTGTCGGTCGCTGAGGCGCGCGATCGCGGCCGGGTGGTGTTCGTGTTCCCCGGGCAGGGCAGTCAATGGCCATCGATGGGTCGTGCGCTGCTGGGGGAGTCGGCGGTGTTTGCCGAGACGATAGCAGCGTGTGAAGCGGCGTTATCAGGATATACGGACTGGTCGCTGACGGCGGTGCTTTGCGCCGAGGAGAGCGTTGAAGCCTCCCTGCTGGAGCGGGTGGACGTGATCCAGCCGGCGCTGTTTGCGATGAACGTCGCTCTGGCTGCGGTGTGGCGCAGTCTCGGACTGGAGCCCTCGGCCGTTGTGGGTCACAGCCAGGGCGAGATAGCAGCAGCGGTTGTTGCAGGGATCCTGAGCCTTGAGGAAGGCGCACGCGTTGTTGCGCTACGCAGCCAGCTTTTGCGTCGCCTGAGTGGACACGGCGCCATGGCGGTGACGGAGCTTGCGGCAGCCGTGGTGGAAGAACGGCTGAAGGCATCGGAGTGGTCGGGGTTGTCGCTGGCGGTGGTGAACACGCCGGGTTCGACGGTTGTCTCTGGCCCGATCGAAGCGGTTGAGCGCTGGGTCGTCCGGCTCGGTGAGGAAGGGGTGTTCTGCCGCCAGGTCAGTGTGGACTACGCCTCGCACAGCGCGGAGATGGATCCGATCCTGCCGGAGCTGGAACGCACACTTGCGGACCTCGCGCCACAGGCGGGCCAGGTTGCGATGATCTCGACGGTGACGGGATCGCGCTGCGATGGCACGTCGCTGGACGGCGCCTATTGGTGCCGGAACCTGCGCCAGACGGTGCGTCTCGACCTTGCGCTGGCGGAGCTGATCGGTGAGGGGCACGGCGTATTTGTTGAAGCGAGTGCGCATCCGGTGCTTGCGATGCCGCTGTCGGCGGCGAGCGGCGAGCATGGCGTTGTGGTGGGATCGCTGCGTCGCGATGGCGGCGGGATGTCCGAGCTGCTGCGCAATCTCGGTGTGCTGCACGTTCATGGCGTTGCGGTGGACTGGGAGAAGGTTGCCGGAGCGAGCGCGAAGAAGCATGTGGCTTCGCTGCCGACCTATGCGTTCCAGCGTCAGCGTTATTGGCTCGAGGCGGAGAAGGCGAGCGGGGACGTCTCGACGATGGGGCTGTCGTCGGCGGAGCATCCGCTGTTGGGAGCAGCGACGCCTTTGGCGGAGAGCGAGGCGTATCTGCTGACGGGCCGGCTATCGCTGGCGGAGGCGGGCTGGCTCAAGGACCATGCGGTGTTCGATACGGTGCTGCTGCCTGGCACGGGACTGCTGGAGCTGAGTTTTGCGGCGGCGCGTGCGGTTGGCCTGACCACGGTCTCGCAGTTGACGCTGGTGTCGCCACTTGTGTTGCCGGCCGAGGGCGCAGTCCGGCTTCAGGTCCAGCTGGATGCTCCAGAGAAGGGAGAGCCGGAACTACGTGAGCTGAGCATTTACAGCCGTGCGGAAGATGCGGCTGAGGGCACGCCGTGGACGCTGCATGCGCAGGGCGTGCTGAGTCTTGCGGAGGAGGCCGCAGCGGATGATGAGAGCGGGCTTGAGGTTTGGCCGCCTGCTGGCGGGGAGCCGATCGATCTGACGGGTCATTATGCGGCGCTGGCGGCGCGCGGTTACGGCTATGGGCCGTCGTTCCAGGGGCTTCGCGAGGCGTGGCGTGTTGGAGACGTGGTGTACGGCCGCGCGGTGCTGGCGGAGGAGCTGACGTCCTCTGCGGATGAGTACGGGCTGCATCCGGCGCTGCTGGACAGTGCGCTGCATGTTTTGGCTTTTGCGCAGGCCGATGGTGGCCATCTGCGCGACGGCTTGTTGTTGCTGCCGTTCGAGTGGTCTGAGGTGAGGCTGGTTGCGACGGGTGCGCGTGAGCTGCGGATGCGCGCTTCGATGGAGCGCGGTGGCGATGGCGAAGCGCTGGCGCATCTGCAGCTTGCGGATGGCAACGGGCGCGTGGTTGCGCATGTCGGGGGCTTGCGGCTGAGGGAAGCGAGCGAAGCGCAGATCCGCCAGGCCTCGCGCAGCGAGGCGCAGCATCTGTACCGTCTTGAGTGGCGTCCTGTGGCCCTCAGCGCGGCTGCCGAAGGGCTGCCACTGCTTGTGGGCGGCGACGGCGCGCTGGCGGGGCGTCTTGGTCTTGATCATGTTGAGAGCGTGTCTGCATTGGTGGCGCGGCTTGACGAGGGTGCAGGGCTGCCGTCGCAGATCGTGTTCGACCATCTGGCGGATCCTGACGGAAGCATGCTGGTCGCGGCGCATTCGGTTGCCGCTCGCGGTCTTGTGGAGCTGCAGGGGATACTTGGCGAAGCGCGTCTGAACGAGACGGCAGTTGCGTGGCTGACGAGCGGAGCGGTTGCGACGGGGCCTGATGAGGGGGCCGCCGGACTGTCGCGGGCGCCGTTGTGGGGCCTGGTGCGGAGCGCGCGGGCGGAACATCCGGACCGGCGGCTGCAGCTTGTGGACGTCGATGCGCCTCTCGTCGATGCGGCTTTGCTGAGGAAGCTGCTGGCGACGCATGGGGAGCCCGAGCTGGCGCTGCGGCATGGCGCGGCGATGGCGCCGCGGCTGGCCCGGGCCGGAGCGGGAGCAGTTGAGCCGCGTCGTCTTGATGCTGGCGGGACGGTATTGATCACGGGTGGTGTGGGCGAGCTTGGCCGGGAGGTTGCGCGGCATCTGGTTGATGGCCATGGGGTGCGTCACCTGTTGCTGACGTCGCGTCGCGGGCTTGCGACGCCGGGCGCAGCTGAGCTGGTGGCGGAGCT
>DASXLF010000546.1:0-5900 GCA_036496405.1 Steroidobacteraceae bacterium
TGGGCTGCAGTCCACGAGCCACGTACAGGAATTCCCGATCCATGTTGCTGCTGACATGACGCAGCAGCGCCTGGCGGTCATCGCCCAGCGCGCTCGCAAGGCGCGGCAGTTGTTCCAGATTACCGGCCAGCTCCTGCGGATTGACCCAGACCGAGTCCACCGGCGTGCTCACCGCCAGCGGCTCGCCATTGCGGTCGGTGATGTTGCCGCGATGGGCCACGATCGCTGCCACGCGTGAAAAGCGCGCATCGCCCTGCTGCGCCAGGAATCCGTGATCCACCAGCTGCAGATCCACAGCGCGGCCGATCAAGCCCACGGCTGCCAGCAGCAGCGCGCCGAACAGCAAGCTCAGGCGCAGACGGAATGAATAGGGCCTCGCCGCCGCGCCGCGGCCGAAACTGCTGCGGCCGGCCGTAGCCCGGGTGCCGCGCGTGCGGCTGCCCGATCGTCCCCGCAGGAGAGCCCAGAGCATCATGGCGGCAGAATCTCGATATCGCGCGCATCGGGAATGGTCATGTGCAGCCGCTCGCTCGCGACTCGTTCGACGAAACCGTAGGTCGACCAGGCGCTCTGCTCGAGCTGCAGGCGGCCCCACTCCGCATCCAGCTCATCGCGGCTGCTGTTGAGATGTTCGAGCTGCACGAACAATTCGCGCGCGCGGTATTTGCTGTAGATAGCGCCCGCGGCCGATACCAGCACTGCCCCCCACAATAGCGCCACGGCCAGCGCTAGCAGGCCCCGAGCGAGCGTCATGTCGACGTGCCGCGCGCGCGAGGCAAACGGGAAGCGCCACCCGCCGGGCCGGTGTGAGCAGCAATTTTTTCCGCTACTCGCAACAGCGCGCTGCGCGCCCGGGGATTGGCGCGGATTTCGTCGAGCGACGCGCGCTGCTTGCGCCCCACGGGCCGCAGCAGCGGCTGCGCCTGCGGCGGCAGATGCGGCAATGCGGCCAGCGCTGGATCAGGCTCGGAGTGGCGGCGAATAAAGTTCTTGACCAGGCGGTCCTCGAGCGAATGGAAACTGATTGCTGCCAAGCGGCCCTGCGGCGCCAGCAGCTGCAACGCCTGCGCCAGACCACGCTCGATTTGACCCAGCTCATCGTTGATCCAAATGCGCAGTGCCTGGAACGTGCGCGTGGCCGGATGCTTGCCCGGCTCGCGGCTGCGCACCACGCGCGCCACGAGCGAGGCCAGTGTGCTGGTGCGGCTCAGCGGTTGTGCCGCCCGCGTGCGCACGATTTCGCGTGCAATGCCGCCGGCAAAACGTTCTTCGCCCAGCGTGGCGATCACGTGGCGCATCTCATCGCTGCTCGCCCGCGCGAGCCATGCGGAAACTGGTTGGCCGCGCGTCGGGTCCATGCGCATATCGAGCGGACCGTCTTGGGCAAAGCTGAAGCCGCGCGCTGCATCGTCAAGCTGCGGCGAGGAGACGCCAAAATCGAACACGATGCCATCGCACTGTCCGTCGATGCCCTGCGCACGCAGCAGCGTCGCCAGTTCGCTGAACTCCCCGTGCACCAGCCGCAGGCGCGGCTCGTGCGCAAAGCGCAGCTCTCCAGCCGCAATTGCCGCCGGGTCGCGATCGATCGCCACCACACGGCCTTGCGCTGCGAGTCCCCGGAGGATGCGCGCACTGTGGCCGCCTCGCCCAAACGTGGCATCGACGTAGAGGCCGGCCGGGCGCACCGCCATAGCCGCAAACACCTCTTCGACAAGCACCGGCGTGTGCTCATCCAACTCCCTGCAGTCCCCGCAATCGCCAGCCGCCGCTCTTAGAGCGACAGCGAATCGAGTTGCGCCGGTAGATCGGTCGTCGCTGACTCATGCTTGAGCCAGGTATCGCGCCGTTCCAACCAGCGGGTCTCGTCCCATAGTTCGCAGCGGCTGCCCTGCCCGATCAGCATCGCGTGCCGGTTCAGACCGGCAAATTCACGCAGCTCCGGCGGCAACAACATGCGTCCGTGTCCATCGAGAGAGAGATCGGTCGCGTGCCCGACCATCAGGCGCTGCAACCGCCGCGACTGGGCATGCAGGCTCGGCAGGTCCATGAGCCGGCGTTCAACCTGTTCCCAGTCGTTCAACGGATAAAGCAGCAGGCATTCGCCATCCCGGTCGACCGTCACCACCAATTGGCCGGCGGATCGCTCGAGCAAACGTTCCCGGTAGCGCGTGGGTATGACCATGCGTCCCTTGTCATCCAAAGTGACCTTTGCTGCACCGCGGAACATTTATCTATAGGCAAAATCCGCCCATCCCTCCCCACTTTCACCCACTTGACGCCACTATAGAAATGCTGGTGGCAGCATGTCAACGTTTGAATTGGAAATTTCTGAAGCGCAGTAGGTACTTACGCGCTGGATGTAGGCCCCGTCGAGGATCCCCGGCGAGGCTTTAAAAACGGGAGTGTTTGCGGATCAGGGACTTGAACCGGAAAGCTCGACGATATTCGATTTTAGTGCGGGCCTCAACCGCCTTAAGCGGGGCCGTAACGAAGGCGGAGAGTCGGCCTGTAAGCCGGGTTCTGTCGAGAGCAGCCATTCCTCTGGGGCCTGCGTCACCGCAAGCCTCAAGCGGCCTACCCGGAAGCACGCGCGGGCGCGCGCTGCAGTCTTTTAAGGGACTGCGACTTCCCTATTTGGCCTTGCTCCAGGTGGGGTTTGCCATGCCGTCGAATGTTGCCATCGACGCGGTGCGCTCTTACCGCACCGTTTCACCCTTACCAGCGCTGTTGCCAGCGCTTCGGCGGTTTACTTTCTGTTGCACTGTCCGTGAGCTCGCGCCCCCCAGGCGTTACCTGGCACCCTGCCCGCCGAGCCCGGACTTTCCTCCACGCTGCCGAAGCAGCGCAGCGGCTGCCCAGCCGACTCTCCGCCATCGGCACCATACTGGCTTCATGGCTCACCCTCAACCGCGCTGAGCGCGCGCATTCGCTGCGCCAGGGCATAAGCTTCGCTGCGCTTGACGCCGGCAATCTGGGCAGCCACCGCGGCCGCGCGTGCTGGCGGCATCTCGGCCAGCAGTAATCGCAGCGCCCGCGCCAGCAATGCCCGCTCTGCGCCTTGCTGTTCGCTGCCAGGGGCGCCGTCGATCAGCAACGTGATCTCGCCCCGGGCCATGTTGGGCTCTTCGATCGCCGTCGCCGCGAGCTGCTCCAAGGTGCCGCGATACACGGTTTCATGCAGTTTGGTGATCTCGCGCGCCACCACCGCGCGCCGCTGGGCGCCAAACAATTGCGCCAGATCGGCCAGCGTCGCGGCGATCCGGTGCGGCGCCTCGAACAACACCAGCGTGCGGGTCTCAGCCGATAATCGCGCCAGGGCAGCGCGACGCTCGCCGGCGCGGGCCGGCAAAAATCCTTCGAACACGAACCGGTCGGTCGGCAAGCCGGCGATGCTCAGGGCCGCGGTCAATGCCGAGACTCCCGGAATGGCGCGAATATCGATGGCGGCTGCGGCCGCCGCTTGCACCAGGTGATAACCGGGATCGGACAGCAAGGGCGTACCCGCATCGCTGACCAGCGCGATCACCTTGCCGGCCGCCAGCTCGCCGATGAGTTGCTCGATCCGCCCGGCCTCGTTGTGATCGTGCAGGGACACCAGCGAGCCGGAGATGCCGATTGCAGCCAGCAGAGCACCGGTGCGCCGCGTATCCTCGGCCGCGATCAGATCAGCCGCCTCGAGAGCCGCGCGCGCGCGCGGCGTAAGATCGCCGAGGTTGCCGATCGGGGTGGCCACCACCTCGAGCCTGCCGGATGAGAGCCGCTGAGAATAAGGCTCTATAATTGGATACTCCGTTCATTCACCGCGGCCTGCTCCAGGCCGCTGCCGACCACCAAGCTTGCAGGTCATGATGTCGAACACGCAACTAAAGATGGCGGTCCTGGGTGCGCTGGCGCTGGCGCTGGCGGGCTGCAACATCTATCCGCCCATACGCCCGCCGGCACCCCCGACTGGTCAGGTTCCCGGCGCGCCGGCCGCCGTTCAGGCCGGTGACCACGCGCGCTCGGCGCAACAATATGAGGCACTGGCGGCGACGCGTACCGCTCCGGCGCAGGCCGATGCCTTACTGTCCGCGGTTCGCGAATGGCTGGCTGCCGGACGTGCGGCCGACGCCGTGCGGGTGCTGAGCAGTCTCAACGCGGCCGCGCTGACGGCGGCACAGAGCAGCGAGCGCTCACTGCTGAGCGCCGAGACCTCGCTGGACAGTCAGCATCCGCAGGAAGCCTGGACGAAAATTGCGGCGCTGCCCGAGCCAACCACGACCAGCGGCGCGGCGCGCTTTTTTGCCCTGAAGATGCGCATTGCCATGGCTGCCGGACGACCGGTGGATGCGGTGCTGGCCGAAATGGCCGGCGAGCGCTTCGCTGCCAGCGCCGCCGAGCGCACCGGCATGCGCTCGCAGCTGCTGGCCGCATTGCGCGACGCTCGTGACCGCGGCGTCAAACTCGATCCGCAGGCCAGCCAGGATCCCACGGTGCGCGGCTGGCTTGAGCTGGGCGCGATCGCGACCCAGGCGCACGGAACTTCACTCACGGCCGATTCGGAGGCCGGCCGCTGGCGCGCCAAATACCCCAATCATCCGGCGCTCGAGGTGTTGCCGCAGGCGCTGCCCAGTGCCTTAGCCCCGACCGTGGTCGGTGCGCGCGTGGCATTGCTGCTACCGCTGACCGGGCCGGCCTCAGCGCAAGCCGCGACGGTGCGCGATGGCTTTCTCAGCGCCTACTATCTGCTGCCGGCGGCCAACCGTCCGGAACTGCGCCTGTACGATACCGCGGCGCTTCCCGGTCCGGACGCCATCACCCAGGCGCATGCCGCGGGCAGCAGCTTCATAGTCGGGCCGCTGACGCGCGAGGACGTGGCCTCGGTGGCCGCCACCGGTGCGCAGCCGGTACCGGTGCTGGCGCTGAATTTTCTGCCAACCGATCGCAGTGCACCCAGCGGCATGTACCAGTTCGCGTTATCCCCCGAGGAGGAAGCACGGGTAGTCGCGCGGCGCTTGCTGGCTGACGGGCACCACCGCGGCATCGCACTCATTCCGCGCGGCGACTGGGGCAATCGCGTCAGTGATGCCTTCACCCATGAACTCGCGGCCGGCGGTGGCAGTCTGATCTCGGTGGCCAGCTACGATCCGGCCGGTCACGACTATGGTTTCGAACTGCAGAGCATCCTGCGCATCGATGACAGCACTGCGCGTCACCAGCATCTGCAGAATGTGGTCGGCGGGAAATTGAATTTTGAACCGCGCCGCCGCGCCGACATCGAATTTGTGTTCATTGCTGCCTTCGCCGCCACCACTGCGCGGCTGATCGATCCGCAGCTCAAGTATTTCTACGCCGGTGATATTCCCACCTATTCACTCTCCAATGCCTACGAGCCGGATTCCACCGCTTCGAACCAGGACATCGACGGTCTCATGTATCCGGACATGCCGTGGATGGTCAGCGGCGACGGCAGCATTGACGACATCCGCAACAACATCGCCCAGACCTGGCAGGACCGCACCGCCTGGCGCAGCCGCCTGTTCGCCTTTGGCTATGACGCCTGTCAGCTCATGCTGGCGATGTCGGCCAGCGGTCACGATCCGGCCGCGGCACAAGTGGCGGGCCTCACCGGCACGCTGCACTTCGATGCCGATCACCGGGTGGTGCGCGACCTGATCTGGGTGCAGATCCATAACGGCGAACCGCACCGGCTGGCCAACGCTACGCCCCCCTGAACTGCGGTATTTGCGCACTAACGCGCGCATTTTGCGCCCGCGGTGACAACCGCGCGGGGTACATATTGCGATCACGCGCTCCTGCGTCAATCACGGAAGGGCCTGCCGTCAATCGCCAGCACATCGGACGTGAGGCCGAAACGCGCGCCGCGCAGCTATTGCAGCAGTCGGGATTTACCATCGTGG
>DASXLF010000547.1:0-1662 GCA_036496405.1 Steroidobacteraceae bacterium
CCCGCCATCGACGGCGCTTTCCCGGCGGGTTAGGAAAGATGACCCGATCATGAAAGACCGCTGGCAGACCTTTCGCGCAGGCCCCAGACAGATCGCCTCGCTGCTGCCCGGCGTGGGCCTTTGCCTGCTGATCACGGCAGCAGCCGTTGCAATCCAGGCGCTCGAAGAGCGTGCGCTGGGGCATCCCTATGTCGAGGCCCTGGTCGCGGCGATCCTGCTCGGCATCCTGGTGCGGACTGTCTGGATTCCGTCCGAGCTCTGGCAGGTGGGCATCGCCTTCAGCGCCAAGCAGCTGCTCGAGGCCGCCGTGGCGCTATTGGGCGCCTCGATCAGCTTTGCCGCCATCGCCGCATCGGGCACCGTCCTGATCGCGCTGACCGCAGGCACGGTTGCCGTGACGCTGGTTGCGAGCTTCCTGTTGAGCCGCGTGCTGGGACTGCCAACGAAGCTCTCCATCCTGATCGCGTGCGGCAACTCGATCTGCGGCAATTCGGCGATCGCCACCATCGCGCCGCTGATCCGGGCGAGCGCCGACGACATCGTCGCGTCGATCTCGTTCACGGCGATTCTCGGCGTGCTGATCGTGCTCGGGCTGCCGCTCTTGATCCCGCTGCTCGGCCTGACCGCGACTCAGTACGGCATCCTCGCCGGTCTCACCGTCTATGCGGTGCCGCAGGTGCTGGCGGCCACCATTCCGGCCGGCCTCGTCAGCACCCACATCGGAACGCTGGTGAAGCTGGTGCGCGTCTTGATGCTGGGGCCGCTGGCGCTCGGCATTTCCGTGCTGGCGCCGCGCTTTCTCGGCGACCCACAGGCGAACCGCGCGGCCGCGCTCCCGCTGTTCAAGCTCGCGCCGTGGTTCATCCTGAGCTTCCTCGCGCTGGCGACCGCCCGCTCGCTCGGGCTCGTGCCGGACTGGATCGCAGCGCACGTGACCAAGATCGCCTCGGTGCTGACGATCCTCTCCATGGCTGCGCTTGGATTGGGTGTCGACGTCCGGGTGCTCTCCAGCGTCGGCGCACGGGTCACGGCCGCGGTGACGTTGTCATTACTGCTGCTGCTGGGGCTCGCGATTATCCAGGTGCGCTATTTTTGACGGGGGCGCGAGAAGCGCGGCGGAAGGACGCGCGCCTAAATATACACGGCGAGGTGCTGCGCGAAAGCGATCGCCCGGTCGAACCCGTTGTAGATGTCGGGATTGAAATACGCGGCGCGCGCCACCACGATCGTGCCGGCGAGGAGCCAGAAAATCCCACAGCCGACCCATTTCAGCGCGCGCGACTGCTGCGGCTGGGATTCGCGCCAGCTCACGGTCTCGCCGAAGGGTTCGAAATGCTTCATCAACGGGAATCCTGCGATGCCCTTGTAAATTGGCGGAATTTCCGCCGCACGCAAGGGAAGGACATCTGCGTTGTTCGGAGGAAAAGAGAAGATTCCTGCCCGCGGCAAGCCGATCGAGAGTACGTCCTGCGCCGAACACTGAAAACGCCGGGGTTGGCGTGCAGGCTTCCGTGCGGCCTGCCCGGTTCGACACCGAACATCTTCGGAAAAATCGGCGGGAAAGATCTGGCGCTCCCTAGGGGAGACGATGGCCAGCTCCAAAAACCCAGTTAAAACAAGCACAAATCAGCTTTGCACTGCTACTACCAACAGCTACCACCT
>DASXLF010000548.1:0-7171 GCA_036496405.1 Steroidobacteraceae bacterium
GCATGCTGTGGAGCACTTGGCTGATCGCCAACATCTGCATGTGGATGAACGATGTGGCAGCGGCCTGGATGATGACGTCGCTCACGACGTCGCCGATGTGGGTCGCGCTGGTGCAGTCGGCCTCGACCCTTCCGGTGTTTCTCCTCGGCCTGCCCAGCGGCGCGCTCGCAGACATCCTGGATCGGCGGCGCTGGCTCGTCGCGACGCAATTCTGGCTCGCGGGCACCGCGATCGCGTTGTGCGTGGCCGTCGTGCTCGACGTGATCAACGCGCCGCTGCTGCTGGCGCTGACTTTCGCCAACGGCATCGGCCTGGCGATGCGCTGGCCGGTGTTCGCGGCGATCGTGCCCGAGCTGGTGCAACGGACGCACCTGCCGGCGGCGCTCGGTCTCAACGGCATCGCGATGAACGCTTCGCGGATCGTCGGCCCGCTGCTTGCCGGCACGCTGATCGCGAGCGCAGGGACGGTCTGGGTGTTCGGGCTCAATGCCGTGCTGTGCGTGGCGTCGGGCTTCGTCGTGCTTCGCTGGCGGCGCGAGCACACGCCCAATCCGCTGGGCCGCGAAAAGCTGATCAGCGCGATGCGCGTGGGGGTGCAGTTCGTGCGACAGTCGCAGCGCATGCGCGCGGTGCTTACGCGTGTGTCGGTCTCCTTCCTGCACTCCACGGCGCTGCTTGCGCTACTGCCGCTGTTGGCGCGCAACCTGCATGGCGGCGGGGCCGGCACATTCACGTTGCTGCTCGCGTCCATGGGCGCGGGTGCCATCGTGGCGGTGCTTTTCCTGCCGCGTCTGCGCCAGGCGATGGCGCGCGACCAACTGGTGCTTCGCGGCACCCTGCTGCAGTCGGGTGCGGCCGCGATCATGGCCTTCGCGCCCAACGCCTGGGTGGCCGTGCCCGCGATGTTCCTCTGCGGCATGGCCTGGATCACGGTGGCCAACTCGCTCTCGGTGTCGGCCCAGCTCGCGCTGCCCGACTGGGTGCGCGCGCGCGGCATGTCGATGTACCAGATGGCGATCATGGGGGCGAGCGCCTTCGGCGCCGCACTCTGGGGCCAGGTGGCGGAGCTCACGTCGCTCTATGTCAGCCTGGGCATCGGCGCGGCCAGCGGGACGCTGTGCATGCTGCTGGTGCTGCGCTACGTGACCGACGGCACCGGCGAGGAGGACGACACCAGTCCCGCCAAGCAGGGCTGGGCTGCGGGTCCGCCGAACAGCGCGCCGGGCGAGCAAGGCCGCGTGGTGATCACGGTCGAGTACCTGATCGACCCGGCTCGCGCGGCCGCTTTCCTGCTCGTGATGCACCAGACGCGCCGCGCCCGCCTGAGCCAGGGCGCGATCGCATGGGAACTGCTGCACGACATCGCGGACCCGCAGCGCTACGTCGAGCAGATCGTCGACGAATCATGGACGGAGCATCTGCGGCGATTTCACCGCGCGACGGCGGCGGACATCGCGCTGCGCGAGCGGCGGCTGGCGTTTCATCAGGGCGAGTCGCTGCCCGTCGTCACTCGCTACATAAGCCACCGGTAAGAGCCTGCCCCCAGGCTGCGCGCAATGCCTAATGAAAGAAGAGCAGCCGCGTCAGGAAAGTGTGGCCGGCCTCCGCGAACATCAGCCCGACCAGCACCAGCAAGGCAAGCGGCGGCAGCAGGATGGCGTAGACCAGCGCCAGCCTCTCCCACGCCATGTGCATGAAGACCGCGACGATCAGCCCCGCCTTCAGCAGCATGAAGATGATGATCAGGCTCCATCGCAGATAGCCCTGGAAGTGGAAGTAGTCGACCAGGTACGACATCGTGCTCAGCACGAACAGCAGCCCCCAGATCTTCAGGTAGAGGCTGATCGGATGTTGTTGGCCCGTGCCTGTAGTCATGGTCGACCTCACCAGAGATAGAACAGCGCGAAGATGAACACCCACACCAGATCCACGAAGTGCCAGTACAAGCCCGCGATCTCGACGATCTGGTAGTTGCCGGTCTTGTCGTAATCGCCGCGGATCAGCTTGAATGCGACGGTGAACAGGTAGATCACACCGGCCGTCACGTGCAGACCGTGGAAGCCGGTGATCATGAAGAACGCCGAGCCGAACTGCGCCGCACCCATCGGATTGCCCCAGGGCCGCACGCCTTCGTGGAGGATGAGCTTGGACCATTCGAAGGCCTGCATGCCGACGAAGAGTTCGCCGAAGGTCGCGGTGACGATCATCAACGTGGCCGCGTTGATGCGGTCGCGGCGATAGGCGCAGTTGACGGCCATCGCCATCGTGCCGCTGCTGCTGATGAGCACGAAGGTCATGATGGCAATGAGCAACAGCGGCACGTCCGCACCGCCGACATTGAGCCCGAACACCTCGCTCGGATTCGGCCAGGTCGCGGTGGTCGACACCCGCACCGTCATGTAGCCAGTGAGGAAGCAGCTGAAGACGAAGGTGTCGCTCAGCAGGAAGATCCACATCATCGCCTTGCCCCACGAGACGTGGAAGGCCTGGCGATCGGAAGACCAGTCGGCGATCAGCCCCCGCCAGCCGCTCACGGCGACGATCGGGGCCGAAGACGGGGGAGCGATGGTCGCAGTGCTCATGGTTGCCCCTTCAAGACGTGCCGCAGATAAAGCGCGCCACCTCCGGCGTCACCCAGCCCAGCAAGGCGAACAGCACCAGCCAGACCGCCAGCATGAAGTGCCAGTAGCGCGCGCACAGTGCGATGCGCCATGCTGAACCGAAGGGGCTGTCCCAGGCGGTCCGCATCGTCCAGGCCCAGCCGACCAGGCCGCCGATCAGATGGAGTCCGTGCATCGCTGTCAGCAGATAGAAGAAGCTTCCCGCAGGATTGCCGGCGGGCATCACCTGCGCACTCCACAGTGCGTCCCATGCCCACCACTGCACGGCAAGGAATGCCAGCGCGAAGAGGCCCCCGGCAAGCAGCAGCCGGCGTGTCCGCCTCAGCGCCGCGCTGCGTGCCGCCGCCGTGGCCCGCTGCAGGGTCACGCTGCCGGCAACGAGCAAGGACGTGCTGAGCCACAACTGCCAGGGCAGCGCGAGCGTCACGGCATCGTCGCTGTTCATGCGAATCAGGTACGCCATCGCGAAGAGCGAGAACAGTGCGGTCGCAACGCCCATGAACACCCACAACCCGACGCTCGCCGCGCCCGCGTGCGCGTCGCGAGGTCCCCCGCCACGATCGACGCCTCTTGCCGCCAGTGTCGCGGTCATGCCGGTGCTCCCTGGGCGCCGCCCTCGGCATGGGGGTCGGGCTCCACGCCGCCGGCCTCGGGCGGCGCATTCTGCGCAATGAAGTCTTCCTTCGCGCCCGGCACGCCATAGGCGTAGGCCCAGCGATACGCCACCGGCAGCCGCGGCCCCCAGTTGCCATGGCCCGGCGGCGTAGTGGGCGTCTGCCATTCGAGCGATGCAGCCCGCCAGGGATTGGAAGTCGCAGGCCGGCCTCGCCAGAAGCTCCAGGCGAGATTGAACACGAACAGCAACTGAGCCACGCCCACGATCAGCGCCACCACCGTGATGAAGGTGTTGAGCGTGAAGGCCGATTGCGGAATGAACTTGTAGCCGTCGAAGTTGTAGTAGCGCCGCGGCATGCCCAGGACGCCGAGGTAGTGCATCGGGAAATAGATCAGGTAGGTGCCGATGAAGGTGATCCAGAAGTGCAACTGCCCGATCCGGTCGTCCAGCATGCGGCCGGTGATCTTGGGATACCAGTGGTAGATGCCGCCGAACACCACCAGCAGCGGCGCGACGCCCATCACCATGTGGAAGTGCGCCACCACGAAATAGGTGCCCGAGAGTGGAATGTCCACGCTCACGTTGCCGAGGAAGAGCCCCGTGAGTCCGCCGATTGCAAAGGTGCAGACGAAAGCCAGCGCGAAGAGCATCGGCACCGACAGATGGATGTCGCCACGCCACAGCGTCAGCAGCCAGTTGTAGACCTTGATCGCGGTCGGCACCGCGATGATCAGCGTGGTGGTCGCGAAGAAGAAGCCGAAATACGGATTCATGCCGCTCACGAACATGTGGTGCGCCCACACGACCACGCTGAGTGCACCGATGGCGACGATGGCCCAGACCATCATGCGGTAGCCGAAGATGCACTTGCGCGCGTGCACGCTGATCAGGTCGGACACGATCCCGAAGGCGGGCAGCGCCACGATGTAGACCTCCGGATGCCCGAAGAACCAGAACAGGTGCTGGAACAACAGAGGGCTGCCGCCCTTGTAGTTGGTCACCTGCCCCATCGATACCAGCGCCGGCATGAAGAAGCTGGTGCCCAGCGTGCGGTCGAGCAGCAGCATCACGCCGCTGACGAACAGTGCCGGAAAGCCCAGCAGTGCAAGGATGGTCGCGACGAAGATGCCCCAGACGGTGAGCGGCATGCGCATCAGCGTCATGCCCTCGCAGCGCGCCTGCAGCACGGTGGTGACGTAGTTCAGGCCGCCCATCGTGGTCGCCACGATGAAGATGATGAGCGACACCAGCATCAGCACGATGCCGCCGTGGTAGCCCGGCGTCCCTTGCAGGATCGACTGCGGCGGATACAGCGTCCAGCCCGCGCCGGTCGGCCCGCCGGGGACGAAGAAGCTCGCCATCAGCACGACGACCGACAGCAGGTACACCCAGAAGCTCAGCATGTTGAGATAGGGGAACACCATGTCGCGCGCCCCCACCATCAACGGGATCATGTAGTTGCCGAAGCCGCCGAGGAAGAGCGCGGTGAGCAGGTAGATCACCATGATCATTCCGTGCATCGTCACGAACTGGTAGTAGCGCTCGGGGTTGATGAACTCGAACACGCCCGGGAAGCCCAGTTGCAGGCGCATCAGGTTGGAAAGCACCACCCCCACGAGCCCCACCGCGATGGCGGTGCAGGCGTACTGGACCGCGATCACCTTGTGGTCCTGGCTCCAGACATAGCGCGTCAGGAAGGTCAGCGGCCGGTGGTGTTCGGAAGCGTCATCCTGGGGCAAGACATTGGCGTGGTTCATCGTTGCGCCTTCTGTTCGGTTGCAGCCTGCGCCGGCGGGCTGCCGAGACTCTGGATATAGGCCACCAGCGCGGCCAATTCTTCGTCGCTCACGTCCAGCTTGGGCATCACTGGCGCAAAACCCTTGACCTGTCGGGCCTGCGGATCGCGGATGAAGCTGCGCAAGTAGTTCTCGTCGACCAGTGCGGTGGAACCGTCCGCCATGGTCTCGGTCTTGCCGAAGAGGCCCTTCCAGGTCGGTCCTACGCGCGGCGTGCCATCGATGGTGTGGCAGGCCACGCAGCCCTTGGATTCCGCGAGCGCCCGCCCCTGCTCGACGCGCGCGCCTGCACCCGCCGCACCTTCGGCCGGTGAGACGGCTGGCGCCTTGACCTGCGTCTTTGCGAAGGTCGGCTGCGCCGCCAGCCAGGCGTTGAAGCTGGCCTCGTCTTCCACCACCACGAAGCCGCGCATGTTGGGATGGCCGACGCCGCAAAGCTGCGCGCAGAGCGCTTCATAGCGCCCCGCCACCATCGGCGTGAACCAGAAGCGGCTGACCTGGCCCGGCACCGTGTTCATCCGCGCGCGGAATGGCGGCACGAAGAAGTCATGCAGCACGTCGTGCGAGCGCGCCAGCACCAGCACCGGCTTGCCGATCGGCAAGTGCACCTCGTTGGCTGCGACCAGGATGTCGTCCTGTCCGGCCGGATCGTCCGGGTCGAGACCGAACGGATTGCCTCCCTTGACGAAACGCGCGTCGGTCGCGCCGAACTTGCCGTCCGCACCCGGGAGGCGGAAGTGCCATTGCCATTGCTGCCCCAGCACTTCGAGCTCCATCGCGTCGTGCGGCGACCTCACGTAGTTGGCGTAGACCACCAGGCCGGGCGCCAGCAGCGCCATGATGCCGACAGTGGTGCCGCCGATCAGCCAGCGCTCCAGCTTCCTGTTTTCGGGTTCATGCGCCGCGCGCCGGCCATCGCGGTGCCGGAAACGCAGCAGTGTGTAGACAACAAAGAGATTGATCGCGACGAAGAAAATGCCCGTGATCACCAGCGTGATGGTCAGGGTGTCGTCCATCTCTTGCCAGTTGGATGCCAGGGGCGTGGTCCACCACGGGTTGAGCCAATGGAACAGCACGGAGCCGACGACGATGAGCAGCAGGGCGACAGCCATGATCATGGGCGGTACCTCGACTCGTCATAGGCATCGCGCCATTCAAGCGCGCTGCTAGCGGAACGCCGGAACCTGCAGCTCCTCGCCCTCGAAAAGGGCTTCGGGATGCGCAGTCCGCAACAGCGTTTCGACGTCTTGCGCGCGCGAACGCGGCAAGTCCACCATCAGCAGGATCCAGCCCTGGGCCAACGCGCCTTCGAAGCGACGAAGCCGCGGGCTCGGGATCGAGATGCCGATCATGCTGGCCGACCATGCGCCGACCACGCCGCCCAGGACGCCCAGCACCACGGCCAGCTCCCATTCGGGATCGTCGCCCAGGACCGGAAACATCAACGCGGCGATCAGGCCGACGACCATGCCGCAGGCGCTGCCGACCACCCATCCTGTCTTGGCCGCGTGAACGAGGTCCGAGGTCTGCCACACGTTCGCCGCGTGAAGGCCCGTCGTGTCAGTGTCTTCCGAGCCGGCGAAATGAATGTGCGCAACGTCGACGCGCGCCTGCATGAGATCATGCATCGCTCGCCTGGCGCTCGCCAGATCCGGCATCAGCCAGTAAATGCGTCTCCTCACGGCACCCTCCTTTCCGTCTTGCGACGATAAGGAACCATGACGACTTATATGCTCAAGGAGCGTGGTTATCAAGTCGGCGCCCGCCGACTCTTCATCCCAACGGAAGAAGAAGGCGCAGGACGCCCGTGGTCGTCACGAGGCTACCCGGGTTGTGGGTCTCCTCCAGCACGCCGCTCAGGCGATTCATGATGCTTTCGCTATGGCGCGCTCGCCGGATGAGGAGGTCGGCCAGCCACGGATGGTTGTTGATGCGATTGGCCTGCTCGTAGGCCGCAAAGCGCGGCTTCAGCGCGCCGAGCGCGGATTCGTAGCGAGCGCGCGCTTCGGCATCGTCCAGGCGTTCGTCGCGATGCGCCTCGATCGCTGCTGCGGCGAGCATGCCGGTCTCCAGCGCCTTGCCGATGCCTTCGCCGGTGAAGAGATAGGTGCTGCCCGCAGCCTCGCCCGCCACGAGGA
>DASXLF010000549.1:0-27748 GCA_036496405.1 Steroidobacteraceae bacterium
TTGACTATATCGGCATCCTGAAAGCCTTCCTTTCGCAGTGCTTCGGCCGGCACGTCCAGCGGCGCCTTGCACTGCGCACACAAGCGTCGCGCCAGGCGCTGGGCAATGACCAGACTCACCGAAGTGGCGATGGCATAGGGCTTGACGCCCATGTCGACCAGGCGCGTGAGGGTCTGCGGTGCATCGTTGGTGTGCAGCGTGGAGAGCACCAGGTGCCCGGTTTGCGCAGCCTTGATGGCGATCTCCGCGGTCTCCAGATCGCGCACCTCTCCGACCATGACGACGTCCGGATCCTGGCGTAAGAACGCGCGCAGTGCCGAGGCAAAGGTCAGGCCAACCTTGTTGTTGACGTTGACCTGATTGACGCCCGGCAGATTGATTTCCGCCGGATCCTCGGCGGTCGAAATATTGGTGTCTTCGCGATTGAGAATATTCAGGCCCGTATACAGTGACACGGTTTTGCCGCTACCGGTCGGGCCGGTCACCAGGATCATGCCCTGCGGCTTGGCCAGGTGCTTCATGTAAAGGTCTTTCTGGAAGCTCTCATACCCCAGGGCATCAATGCCGAGCATGGCCTGCGATGGGTCGAGGATACGCAGCACGATCTTCTCGCCGTAGAGCGTGGGGCAGCTGCTGACACGAAAATCGATGGCCCGGGTCTTGGACAGCCGCATCTTGATGCGGCCGTCCTGGGGCACGCGGCGTTCGGCGATGTCGAGACGCGACATGACCTTCAGGCGCGCGGCGATCTTGCCCGTGAGCTGCACCGGCGGCTGCGCAACTTCGCGCAGCACACCATCCATGCGCAAGCGCACACGGAAAATTTTCTCGTACGGCTCGAAGTGGATGTCCGAGGCGCCGCGGCGTATGGCGTCCAGCAGAACCTTGTTGACGAAGCGCACGATAGGAGCATCTTCGACGTCGTCACGCTGTACCTCTCCGCGCAGGTCCTCATCACCGCCCGAGACCTCCAGCGAATCAAGATCGACACCTTCCTCATCACTGAGGCTGGGCATCGCGGTGTCCACCTGCTCGATTGCCTTGTCGAGCAGTTTCTGCAGTTTGTCGTCTTCGACCACGATGGCCTCGACGCCCAAACCACATTGGAATTTGATTTCATCAATGGCGTGCAGATTGGTCGGGTCGGCGACGCCCAGGAACAGTCGCTTGCCGCGCTTGAATAAAGGCAGCACGCGATGCTTGGCCAGCAATTTGTCCGAGACCGCGCGCACGGCCTCCAGATCGATGCTAAGAGCGTTGAGGTCGAACAGCGGGACGCCATATTCCGTTGCCGCCGCAATGGCGATGTCGCGGGCCTTGACCGTGCCGCCCAGTACCAGCTGCGTCACGAAACTGGTCTTACGCTCGGTGGCGGCTTGCATTGCCGCATGCATGCCCGCTTCATCGACTACGCCGTCCTGCACCAGCCGCTGGGGAAGACCCCCAAGGTTGGAGCGCGAGGCTAGAGCCAAAGAAGCGTTATCGTTCATGCAGTTAGCGCGTCATCCAGCATATGTAAGAATCGTCCTAGTCTACCTAAGTAGAGCCGTCGATCAATGTCAAATATCCCCCTGATGTTTGCATATCAGTACCGGGGACTGCGTGACTGGTTTCCCAAAAGAAGAAGCCCCTCCGGGGAGGGGCTTCCCTGTCCGACTAGGCTTCAAACCGAAGCCAGGACACTAGTTGTGGCAAGCACCCGGCAGGTACTGCGTCAGGACGTTGGTCGTACCCACCGCGGCAGACGGATCCAAGGTAGCGGTGCTCGGCGCGGTCGCCAGGCCGCAGACCCAGACGATGTCATTATTGGCGCTGAGGTATGGCGTCAGGGCCAGTGTTTGGCCAGCAATTGCCTTGTTGGCGACGTAAGGAGCGGTGTTTGAGTACGTAACCGTAATCGCGCCCTTCACTACCGTGATACCGGACACGTACTTACCGGTCGAAGCACCGAGCGCATACATCACCGTGTTGCTGGCACTGGCGGCAGTGTTGGTTACCGACGCAGGAAAAGTGCCGTTCTGAGCGTAGAACTCGCTCACCGAGGTCTTCCAACCGTCAGCGAGGTTGAGGCCTTCCGTCACCTGGGCGCGTATGGTGTAGTTCTGATAGGCCGGAATCGCAATCGCGGCCAGAATGCCGATAATCGCGATCACGATCATCAACTCAATGAGAGTGAAACCTTTTTGCATCGTCTTCATAAAATCTCGCAACTCCGTGTGTGTGTTGGGCTGCGGCCACGCAGCCGCTGAGCATCGAATAAGCAATAGCTGTGCCAGGCATGGCGGGATTTGTAAGTCATTGTAGGAGCTTGACTTTTCGTCGATATTGCAACGCCTTTCACTTAAGGCACTGGGCGCGATTGCAGACACATCTGCCGCGCGGGGGAAAGAACTGACGCAAATTGTCAGGTACGCCAGCGCCTCTATCCGCCCTATTCGATACCGAGTTTCTTGACCCGATAGCGCAGCGCGCGAAAGCTCATCCCGAGCAGCTTGGCGGCCGCCGTCTTGTTATAACGCGTCTGCTCCAGCGCCCTGACGATGGCTTCGCGCTCGATGTGCTCGAGCTGGTCGCCCAGCGCGCCGGCCGAAGTCGTGGCGGGGGTAGCGGATGGATGGCTAACTGGTTCGGATGTCGTCGCGCCGCTCGACGGGCGCAGCTGCAGATCCGGCAGGTCGATCACGCCCGAGGATGACAGGGCAACGGCGCGTTCGAGGATATTCTCCAGTTCGCGCACATTGCCGGGAAAAGCGTAGTGCTGCAGAGCGTTCTGGGCCGCGGCAGAAATCTCCGGCGCGGTGACACCGATGCGGGGCGCCAGGCGCTCCAGCATGGCGGCCGCCAGCTCGGGAATGTCGGCGACATGGTCACGCAGCGCGGGTACCAGAATTTCAATCACATTGATGCGGTAATACAAATCTTCGCGAAAACGCCCGAGCGCGACCAGCTCCGCCAGTGATTTATGGGTCGCCGACAGCACGCGAACGTCGATCGGCGCCTCGCGCGACTCGCCCACCGGCCGCACGGTCTTTTCCTGGATCACCCGCAGCAGCTTGACTTGCATATGCAGTGGCAGATCGGCTACTTCGTCGAGAAACAGCGTGCCGCCTTCGGCACTCTGCACCAAACCCTTCTTGTCGGCGACCGCACCGGTGAAGCTGCCACGCTTGTGCCCGAACAGCTCGCTTTCCATGAGTTCCGTGGGAATCGCGCCGCAGTTCACCGGTACGAATGGCCCGTCCGCGCGCGCGCCGCTGTCGTGGATCAGCCGCGCCACCAGCTCCTTACCGGTTCCCGATGCACCGGTGATATGCACCGGGGCCTGACTGCGTGCAACCCGGGCGATGAGTTCGCGCAAGGCGATCATCTCGCGTGATTGGCCCAAAAGCCGGGGTGCGTGCGAGGCACTCGCGGCGGGCGTATCACGGCCGGCCAGTTTTACGGCGGTCGCGACCAGTTTGCGCAGCACGCCGAGGTCCAGCGGTTTGGAGACGAAGTCGAAGGCGCC
The DNA here is from genome assembly GCA_036496405.1 of Steroidobacteraceae bacterium. Taxonomy (GTDB): domain Bacteria; phylum Pseudomonadota; class Gammaproteobacteria; order Steroidobacterales; family Steroidobacteraceae; genus FEN-1191. The sequence goes on from DASXLF010000549.1 coordinate 3,509, forward strand.
AAGCTTCAAAGCACGCACTGCCGATTCGACATTGCCATGCGCGGAAATCACCGCTACCGGCAATTGCGGATGGTGTTGTTGAATGTAGGTGACCAGATCCAGACCATCGCCGTCGGGCAGGCGCATATCGGTCAGACACAACGCGAAGCGCTGCGCGCCCAGCTGCGCGCGCGCACCAGCCAGATCGGCGGCGGATTGCGTAGCCAGGTTCATGCGCTCGAGCGTCAAGGACACCAGCTCGATCAGATCGGGCTCGTCATCGACGATCAATACAATTGGCTTGGCGGACATGTGGCATTCATTGTGGTGCGGAATGGATCACGATTACAGGTCGGTCCAGCGACGGGGATCGGCGAACACCACCCGGAAGATGCTGCCGCCGCCGTCGCGCGGTTCGTACAATAATGTGGCGCCATTGGCGGCGGCGAGCTCACGCGCGAGGAACAGCCCCAATCCCGTGCCACGCTCGGCGCGGGTGAAGAATGGCTCGAATATGCGCTCACTATCAACGCTGGGGATGCCCGGACCGCGATCCGCGACCTGCAGGAACGGCCTGCCGACGCTCCCCAGTCGGCCGTAGCGCAGGTAAATCGCGGCCTCGGCGTTTGCCGGCAGCGCGTGGATCATCGCGTTCTGGCAAAGATTCCAGGCGATCTGATGCAACTGGCTGCCATCGATACGCACCTCCACGTTCTCGGCAGCCGGATCGAGTACCAGGCGGTTGGGCGGCAGCTCGACCGTGGCACAGAACTCCTCGCGAAAGCGCGCAGTCCAGGCGGCCAACTGCAACTGCTCCGGCTTGGGCGCTTCGCGGCGTGAGAGCTGCAGCACGTTATCGATGATGCCGCTCACGCGGACAGAGTTGGCCTGCATAATCTCGGTCAGGCGGCGGTCCTCAGCGCCCAGTGCCGGGGATTCGGCCAATAATTGGGCCGCGTGGCTCATCGCGCCGACCGGGTTACGGATTTCATGCGCGATGCTGGCCGACAGTCGGCCCAGGGCGGCGAGCTTAGTCTGCTGCACCTTAGCGGCAATCTCGCCCGTGTCCTCCAGAAAAATGATTACCGGGGACGGGTGACTGTCGCCAAGAGGCGCGAAGTGCGGCCGGATCAAACGCGCGCCATCGGCGGCCAGCAGGGTCGGCGCGTCATCGCTTCGGTTGTTGCTGGTATTGACGCGCCAAGTCGATAGCAGGTACAGCAGCCTTGGGCTGACCTCGCCGAGCAACGCGCCGGGCACCGCGCGCAGTTCACCCAGCACCTGGGCGGCCGATTCGTTGATCAGGCGGATGTAGTCATCCGGGTCCGCCACCAGGATGCTTTCGCGTAGATGTTGAACAATGTACTGCGAGACCTGAGCCAGGTTGGCCAGATCGAGTACCGCGCGCCGCACCAGCGCTTCGCTCTCGCGCAGCCGCGCCGATACCGGCCACGCCATCAGTGCCACCAGAAACACGACGGCGCCCTGCATTCCTGCCAACGGGTAATCGGTGGCCGGGGCGCTGCCGAGCGCCACGCAGGCGATCTGCTGCAGCAGGATGCCGAGGGCGGCGATGGCAGCATTGGCGAATGCGCCGCGGCCCTCGGCCAGGAGTGCCATGGCGCCTACGGGGATGACCAGTAATATCCCGAGTCCGCTCGAGGCCCCGCCGCTGCAGTACAGCAAAAGGGCGACCGCAGCGCTGTCGAGCAGCGTATGGGACAACACCAGCACTCGCCGGCTGGGCCAGTGGCCGCGTCCGCCAAAGGCAAACACCGCGCCCAGGGCCCAGTAAAGAGCGCATATGAGAACGAAAAGCCGCGGGTCGCTGCCGCCCACGGTGGGAACGGGGCGGGTAAACACATGCAGTGCGAACAGTACTGGCGGCAGCAGCAAGCGGTACAGATTCGCCAGTCCGACCACGCGCCAGGCGAGGTCGCTCTGGGGCCCATCGGCGGGCGCGGTCGTCGCACGGACGCTGCTCATAATGAGGGCGGGCGATCTGGCATTGAAACTGTCGTGTGAAGCCGCACTCTATAGTTCAGGTCATGTTCAGATGTTGCCTGTCAACCTTTCCACCGGCTGGGTCGTTGTCATGAAGCATATGCGTACTCCATTACTTAATCTGCGTACCGGGTCCATTTTGCTGGTATCGGCCGCTTTAGCCGCCTGTGTCGCGCCGCCGCCACGCCGGATGGTGGTCCAGGAGCAACCCGTACCCCCACCCATCGTGGTTTATCCCGCGAATGGCCAGAGCCCTGAGCAGCTCGAGCGCGACCGGTATGAATGTCATGTCTGGGCCGTACAGCAGTCGGGCTTCGATCCCAGCCGCTCCGGTGTGCCGCCGGGCGAGCGGGTAGTCGTTCAGCCGGCCAACCCCCCGGGCGCCGGTACTGCGGTGGGTGCCATTGCCGGAGCGGTCCTGGGCGCGGCCATTGCCGGTCCGCGTAACGCGGGTGCCGGGCTGGTCCTGGGTGGGATCACGGGCGCGGCGGTCGGCTCGGCCAGCGATGCCAATGCGCAGGCGCAGGCCAATTACGAGCAGGCGCGTCTCGATCGCAATGCCGCCGGAGCTGAACAAGGCGCGGCCAACTACCGTCGCGCCATCAGTGCGTGCCTGGACGCGCGCGGCTACACCACCGCCTGAAGGGCGTTCCAGGAGCGATGAGGAACATGAAGATCAAGCGCAACACGCGGAAATGGCTGGTGCTGTCCGGGCTGTGGGTCATTGCGCTGGCCGGCATAGCCAGCAGCTTCGCGGCCGATCAGCGCGCCGACCAACGCGGGCGATCGGCGCAGTTTCAGCGTGACGGCCATGGCTATGTGCTCGACAATCGCTACAACCACGGTCATTACTATCCGCCGCGCGGCCAGGTGTTCCGCACGCTGCCGCCGGGTTATCGGCCCTACGCCTTTGGAGGCAGCCGCTTCTACTTCAACGCCGGCGTCTGGTACGCCCCGGGGCCTTACGGATTCGTGGTCACGCGGCCGCCGTTCGGCCTGTTCGTGAATGTACTGCCGCCGTTCTATTCGACCGTGTGGTTCGGTGGCGTGCCCTATTACTACGCCGATGATGTCTATTACCAGTGGCGTCCGGACATGAACGGCTACGTGGTCGCGGCCCCGCCTGCCGGTGCCGACCAGCCGGGCGCTGCGCCGGCCGCCGCACCCGCGGGTGATGATTTCTATGTTTATCCGCGCAATGGCCAGAGCGCCGAGCAACAGGCGGCGGATCGCTACGAATGTCATTCCTGGTCCAAGACCCAGACCGGCTTCGACCCGACGCAGCCCGGCGGCGCGGTGCCTGGAAGCCAGACCACAGCCAGTCGCGAGCAATACCAGCGCGCGATCACCGCGTGCCTCGAAGCGCGCGGCTACAGCGTCAAGTAACCCCCGGCGACACTCCGGCGCCCCGAGGCTGCTGCTCCTAGCCTCGGGCGCCGCTTTCCGCGACAATCCCGTGCTTTTCCACCGCTGGATGGTCGCGGATGAATCTGCACGAATATCAATCGAAGAAAATCCTCGCCGGTTACGGCGTACCCGTGCCTGAGGGCCGCGTTGCCGCCAGTGCCGCGGAGGCGCAGGCTGCGGCCGAGAGCCTCGGCGGCAAACTCTGGGTCGTCAAGGCGCAGGTGCATGCGGGCGGCCGCGGCAAGGCCGGTGGCGTGACGCTGGCGCGCGATATCCCGGCCGTGCGCAGCGCTGCCGCTGCGATGCTGGGGCAGCGCCTGACCACCAAACAAACCGGCCCGGCGGGATTGCCGATCGAACAGGTGTATGTGGAGTCGGGCTCGGAGATCGAGCGCGAGTTGTATCTGAGCCTGACGCTCAATCGCGAGCGCGGCCGGATCGCGGTGGTGGCTTCAGCCGCCGGCGGCATGGACATCGAAGAAGTTGCCGAGAAAACACCGGAGAAGATTCTTGCCATCACTGTGCATCCGGTCGCCGGGGTGCAGCCTTTTCAATGCAAGCAACTGGCTTTCGGACTGGGGCTCAAGGGAAAGCAGATCGAGCAGTTTCAAGCCATCGTGCTGGGGCTGTACCGGCTGTATCAAGAGCGGGACGCCAGCCTGATCGAGATCAATCCACTGATCGTGACCAAGAGCGGTGCCCTGATGGCGCTGGACTGCAAGCTCGACATCGAGGCCAACGCATTGTTCCGGCAGAAGGACATGGCGGCGCTGCGCGATCCAGGCCAAGAAGATCCCATGGAGCGTCGGGCCAGCGAACATGATTTGAACTACGTGTCTCTCGATGGTGACATCGCCTGCATGGTCAATGGTGCCGGGTTGGCCATGGCGACCATGGATCTGATCAAGCTGCACGGGGGCCGGCCGGCGAACTTTCTCGACGTCGGCGGCGGCGCGACCAGCGAGCGCGTGTCGGCGGCGTTTGCACTGATACTTTCCAATTCCAATGTGCGCGCCATCCTGGTCAATATTTTCGGCGGCATCGTGCGCTGCGACCTGATTGCCGACGGCATCATCAACGCGGTCAAGAACGTCGGCGTCGACGTACCCGTGGTGGTGCGGCTGGAAGGCACCAACGCCGAGATAGCACGCGCGCGTCTGGCGCACAGCGGACTTGCCATCATCGCGGCCAAGGACCTCACCGATGCGGCCAAGAAGGTCATTGCCGCGGCAAAGGGTTCACGATGAGCATCCTGGTCAATCGCCGGACCAAGCTGATCTGCCAGGGATTCACGGGCAAGCAAGGCACATTTCACTCTGAACAATGTCTGGCCTACGGCACCCGGCTGGTGGGCGGGGTGACGCCCGGCCGCGGCGGGGAGAAGCATCTGGGCCTGCCGGTGTTTGACACCGTGCGCGATGCCGTGCGCGAGACCGGCGCCAGCGTCAGCATGATTTATGTGCCGGCGCCGTATGCAGCCGATTCCATTCTCGAGGCGATGGATGCCGGCATCGAGCTGGTCGTGTGCATCACCGAAGGTCTGCCGGTGAACGACATGATCAAAGTCAAAGCCGCTCTGAGCGGCTCGGGCACGCGCCTGATCGGCCCGAACTGTCCCGGCATCATCAGCCCCGGGGAATGCAAGGTCGGCATCATGCCGGGGTTCATTCATAAGAAAGGCGCCATCGGTATCGTCTCGCGCTCGGGCACACTGACGTATGAGACAGTATTCCAGACCACCAACAACGGACTGGGCCAGAGCACCTGCGTCGGCATCGGCGGCGATCCGGTGCGCGGCATGAACTTCATCGATTGCCTGGAGCTGTTCGAACGCGATCCGCAGACCGAAGGCATCATCATGGTCGGCGAGATCGGCGGCAGCGATGAGGAGGCGGCCGCGCACCATATTCGACACTACGTCACCAAGCCCGTGGTCGCCTACATTGCCGGTGTTACCGCGCCGCCCGGTAAGCGCATGGGCCATGCCGGAGCGGTGATCGCCGGCGGCAAGGGCACGGCCGGCGACAAGTACCGGGCGTTGGAAGACGCGGGCGTGCGCACGGTGAAATCTCCGGCACTGTTGGGCAGTGCTATGGCCGAGCTGCTGTCCAGACGCACATGGGTGCGGCGCGAAAAACCGCGACGAACCGTCAAGGCGCCGACCATGGAAAATGCGCGCACCAGCCAAAAGACGCGCATTGTGCAAAAAGCGCGCACCATGAAAAAGGTGGCCAAGGCTCGCCGGCCGAGACATCGTTGAGTTCGCGGAGCAGCGGTGTTACGACGCGCTGATCGGCTCAAAGTCGCGCTGGCGCAGCTGGATCTGCTGGTCGGTGATGTACGCGGCAATCTCGAGCGCGTCATCGCCGAGGCGCGGCGCGCGCGCGATGAACTGCAGGCCGATCTGGTGCTGTTTCCGGAACTGACTCTGTCGGGTTATCCGCCGGAGGATCTGCTGTTTCATCGTGGCCTGCGACGGCAGATCGGGCGCGCACTCGATGAGCTGACCCGGGCGGTGCCGGAAATCGGCGTGATGGTGGGCTACCCCGAATACGACCAGGGTCACATCTACAACGCTGCCTGCCTGGTTCGCGGCGGCCAGGTGCTGGCGCAGCACCGCAAGGCCTGCCTGCCGAACTACAAGGTGTTCGACGAAAAGCGATATTTCACCGCCGGCACTGATGCCACCGTGATCGATCTCGACGGCTTTCGCCTGGGACTGCTGATCTGCGAGGACGCCTGGGAGCCGCAACCGTCCGCGGATGCCAAGTCCCGAGGGGCTGAAGCGCTGCTGATCATCAATGCCTCGCCCTTTGAAATCCACAAGCAACGTGAGCGCGAGACGGTGATCGGCGCACGCGTGCGCGAGAACGCCATTCCCGCGGCGTACGTCAACCTGCTCGGCGGCCAGGATGAGCTGGTGTTCGACGGCAATTCATTCGTCATGGATGCGCAGGCGCACATTGCGCTGCGCGCGCCGCCGCTTGAGGAGGGCCTGTATTGTGTCGAGTTCGAACGCCGCGATGGGCTGGTGGTGCCGCTCGCAGGCAGCGTCGCTCCCGAGTGGCCGGATGAGCGCACGCTGTATGGCGTACTGGTACTGGGTGTGCGCGACTACGTCAACAAGCACGGATTTAACGGCGCTGTCATCGGCCTGTCGGGCGGCGTCGATTCGGCGCTGACCCTGGCGATCGCCGTGGATGCGCTGGGCGCGCAGCGCGTGCACGCGGTCATGATGCCCTCGCGCTATACCTCCAGCATGAGCCGCGAGGATGCGGCGGCGCAGGCGCTGGCGCTGGGTGTCAGTCTGAGCTCGATCTCGATCGAGAACATGTTCGCCGCCACGCTCGAAGCACTGGCTACGGAATTCGCCGGCCTGGCACCCGACGCCACCGAGGAGAATATTCAGGCGCGCTGCCGCGGCGTGCTGCTGATGGCGATTTCGAACAAGACCGGCAGAATGCTGCTGACGACCGGCAACAAGAGCGAAATGGCGGTCGGCTATGCCACCCTGTATGGGGATATGGCCGGCGGCTTCGCGCCGATCAAGGACTGCAGCAAACAGTTGGTCTATCGGCTGGCGCGCTACCGCAATTCGCTCGGCGCTGTGATACCCGAGCGCGTGATCACGCGCCCGCCGTCGGCCGAGTTGCGTCCGGATCAGAAGGACACGGATTCACTGCCGCCCTACGAAGTGCTGGATCCGATCCTCGAAGCTTTTATCGAGGAGGACTTATCGGTCGAGGAGATCTGCGAGCGCGGATTCGATCGCGCGGTGGTGGCGCGCGTGCTCGACATGGTCAAACGTGCGGAATACAAGCGGCGGCAGGCGCCGCCCGGAGTACGCGTGAGTGCGCGCGCTTTTGGCCGCGACTGGCGTTACCCGATCACCAGCGGCTACCGACGCTGAGGCGACGGAGTCTCAACCGGTGTCGCGCCAGAACACCCACCAGTGGTGGCTCGGGAATACCGGACCGCGGGAACCGGCGTAATTGGCGTCGTACACTCGCTGGACATTGGCGGCCAGCTCGGTGAAGCCCAGGCGCTTGTAGCAGTCCAGCAGTACCGCGACGGCCGCGCGTTCGGCCGGGGCACCATCGTACTGGTCGATCACGCCCTGTGCGCGCTGCGCCGCGGCCAGGTACGCGCCACGCTTGACGTAATAGCGCGCGACATTGACTTCGTATTCGGCCAGACGGTTGCGCAGGTAGATGAGCCGCCGCAGCGAATCATGCGCATAGTCGCTCTTGGGAAACTGGGTAATAACGGTATTGAAGGCGGCGATGGACTTCAGGGCCGAGGAGGGTGGCCGGCGCGCCATATCCACTCCGAACCAGCGCTCGACCGCGAACGGGGTGCGCTCGAAGTCGATCATCCCTTTCATGTACCAGGCGTAATCGATGCGTGGATGCGTGGGGTTTTCGCGCAGGAACTGATCCGCCGCGTCGGTGGCCGCCTCCTTCTCGCCCTTGCGGTAGTAGACATAGATCAGGTCGAGCCGCGCCTGGCGTGCCTGGTCGGTGAACGGAAAACGCGAGGTCAATGCCTCGTACTGCTTGATGGCATACTCGAAATCGTTGTTGTTCATCGCCTTGTGCGCGGCGGCGTACAGCGATTGAGCCGTGGCCTTCTTGAGGTTCCTGGCCTGCCGGCTATGGCAGCCGCCCAGCAAGGCCAGCGCCGCGAGCAGCACGGCACTCAGGATTCGGGAGTTTGGGCTCAAGTTTCAACCTTGCGTTTATCAGGGGCGCGATGCGCCAAGTATAGCTGACCCGCACCATGCCCTCGGAGTTCCAAACCCACGTGCTGGACCTGCCCGCTTCGGCGGCCGGTCTGCGGCTCGATCAGGCGCTGGCCGCGGCGCTGCCGCAATATTCACGCGCGCGCCTGCAGCGCTGGATCCTCACCGGGGCAGTGCGCGCCAACGGCCAGCCGGTGCGCGCCCGGGATCGCGTGCAAGGCGGTGAGCGGCTGATCGTCGAGGCGGAGTTTGCGGCCGACACCGCGGTCGCCGCCGAAGCCTTGCCGCTCGCCGTCGTGCACGAGGATGCGGCGCTGCTGGTACTCGACAAGCCAGCGGGCCTGGTGGTGCATCCCGGTGCCGGCAATCGCGAGCACACCTTGCAGAATGCGCTGCTGGCGCACGATCCGCAGCTGGCGCGCGTGCCGCGCGCGGGAATCGTGCATCGCCTGGACAAGCAGACCAGCGGCCTGCTGGTGGTAGCCCGCACGCCCGAGGTTCACACACTGATGGTGGCGGCGCTGGCCGCGCGTGCAGTGGGGCGCGAGTACCTGGCGCTCAGTGTGGGAGCGCCCACGGGTGGCGGGCGTATCGATCAGCCGATCGGCCGGCATCGCGCTGTGCGCACGCGCATGGCGGTGCGCACCGATGGCCGCCAGGCGGTGACGCACTATCGCATCGAGGAGCGTTTTCGCGCCCACACGCTGCTGCGTGTGCAACTGGAGACCGGGCGCACGCACCAGATCCGGGTGCATCTGGCGCACGTCGGCCTGCCCATCGTCGGCGATCCGGTGTACGGCGGCCGCCAGCGGCTGCTGGCCGGGGGCGCCGTCGCGCTGAGTGCCGCGTTGCAGGGCTTCCGACGCCAGGCGCTGCACGCGCAGCGGCTGCACCTGCAACATCCACTGAGCACGCGCCCGATGAGCTTTGAGGCACCGGTACCGGCCGATCTGGCGGCCCTGCTGAGCCTGCTGCGCGCCGATGCCCATGAGCACTGAGTATCTTTCCCCGCAATGGCCAGCGATCAGCCAGGTTCGGGCCGCCTTCACGCTGCGCACCGGTGGTGCCAGTGCCGGCACCTACGACTCCTTCAACCTCGGCGCACACGTCGGTGATGCGCCGCTCGCGGTGGCGCAGAATCGCAGCCTGCTGCAGCGGCAGCTGTCGTTGCCGCGCGAGCCGCTGTGGCTAGAGCAAGTGCATGGCACCGTCATCGTGGATGCCGATCGATGTCAGCCACAACCGCCGCCGCGCGGTGATGGCGCGGTCACGCGCCGGTTCGGTACGGTGCTGGCGGTATTGGTGGCCGACTGTCTGCCGGTGCTGCTCGCGGCGCGCGACGGCAGCGCCGTGGCGGTGGCGCACGCGGGCTGGCGCGGGTTGGCTGCCGGCGTGCTCGAGGCCGCGGTATCGGCGATGGCTGGCTGCGGGCCCCTGCAGGCCTGGCTCGGCCCCGCCATCGGTCCGGCGCATTTCGAAGTAGGTGAGGAGGTGCGCGCCGCGTTCGTGGCGCGCACGGCGCAGGATGCCGCGGCGTTCACCGTTAACGCGCGCGGCCGCTGGCAGTGCGATCTGCACGCGCTGGCGCGCGCTCGGCTGCGCGCGCTCGGCGTCGATTCGCTGCACGGCGAGGCGGCCTGCACCTACGCCCAGCCGCAGCGTTTCTACTCGTACCGGCGCGATGGCGTCACCGGACGAATGGCGGCTCTGATCTGGCGGCATGCGGGTTAATGCTAGAGTCGGTTATGACTTTAGGCTGGATTTTATTAGCGACCTTCCTGGGCGGAGCACTCAGTGCGGCGCTGGCGAGCGCCTTTTTGCTGCTGTCGCAATCACGGCGCTCGTGGCTGCTGCCGCACCTGATCAGCTTCGCCACCGGCGCCATGCTGGCGGCGGCCTTGATCGGCCTGCTGCCCGAGGCGATTGCCAGCGTCGGGCCGCAACGCATACAGGCCATAGGCGCGGCCGTGCTGGCCGGCATTGCGCTGTTTTTCATGCTCGAGAAGCTGGTGCTCTGGCGACATTGCCATGGCGAGTCCTGCGAGACTCACTCGCCCCACGAGAGCGATCGCGACCGCGCCGCCGGCTGGATCGTGCTGTTCGGCACCGGCATGCACAATGCCTTCGACGGCGTGCTGATCGCCGCGGCCTTTCTGACCGACGTGAATCTGGGGGTAGTCACCACGCTGGCGATCACCGCGCACGAGATACCGCAGGAGCTGGGCGACCTGGCGGTGCTGCTGCACGCCCGCATGAGTCCGGTGCGCGCGCTTTGGTTCAATGCGGCCAGCAGCCTGACCTCGATCCTGGGTGGTTTGCTGGGGTATTTTGCCCTGCGCCGCACGCTCGATGTGTTGCCCTATGCGATCTCGGTGGCGGCCGCCTCGCTGATCTATGTCTCGGTTGCGGATCTGATCCCCAGCCTGCACCGGCGGGTGGACGCCCGGGCTGGGGTGGCCCAGGTGCTGTTGATCGGTTGCGGCGTGGCGGTGATCGCGGCGGCGGAGCACTGGCTGGGCTGAAGCGGCTTGAAAACGCCCTCCGCACCCCCCACGAATCCGATCTAAAGAACAGTTTCCCAGGGGAAACCTATGCGCATGGACAAACTGACGAGCAGCTTTCAGGCGGCGCTGGCCGATGCCCAGTCGCTGGCCGTGGGGCGTGACAATCAGTTCATCGAACCGGCGCATCTGATGCTGGCCATGCTCGACGCCCAGGGCGGCGGCGTGCGGCCATTGCTGATCAAAGCCGGCGTGGACGTCGCCCGTCTGCGCTCGCTGCTGAACGCCACGCTCGACAGCCTGCCGAAAGTCGAGGGCACGGCCGGCGACGTGCAGGTCTCGAACGATCTGTCCAAACTGCTCAACGTCACTGACAAGCTGGCGCAGAAACGCGGCGATCAGTACATCGCCAGTGAGCTGTTCGTGCTGGCGGCGTTCGAGGATAAGGGCGCGCTGGGTAGGGCGCTCAAGGACACGCGCGTGTCGCGCGCCGCCCTCGAGAAGGCCATCGACGAAGTGCGCGGCGGCGAGAAGGTCGAGGACGCGCAGGCCGAGGAAAACCGCCAGGCACTGGAGAAGTACACCATCGATCTGACCGCGCGCGCGCGCGCCGGCAAGCTCGACCCGGTCATTGGCCGCGACGATGAGATCCGCCGCACGGTGCAGGTGCTGCAGCGGCGCACCAAGAACAATCCGGTGCTCATCGGCGACCCGGGCGTGGGCAAGACTGCCATCGTCGAGGGCCTGGCGCTGCGCATCGTCAATGGCGAAGTGCCCGAGGGGCTGAAGAACAAGCGCATCCTGGCGCTGGACATGGGCTCATTGATCGCCGGGGCGAAGTTCCGCGGCGAATTCGAGGAACGGCTCAAGGGAGTACTCAAGGACCTGGCGAAACAGGAAGGCCAGGTGGTGCTGTTCATCGATGAGCTGCATACCATGGTCGGCGCCGGCCGCGCCGAGGGCTCGATGGATGCCGGCAACATGCTCAAGCCGGCGTTGGCGCGCGGAGAATTGCATTGCGTCGGCGCCACGACGCTCGATGAGTACCGCAAGTACATCGAGAAGGATGCGGCGCTCGAGCGGCGCTTCCAGACCGTGCTCGTGGATGAGCCATCGGTCGAGGACACGATCGCCATTCTGCGCGGCCTGAAGGAGCGCTACGAGGTGCATCACAAGGTCGAGATCACCGACCCGGCGATCGTTGCCGCAGCTCAGCTCTCGCACCGCTACATCACCAATCGCCAGCTGCCTGACAAGGCCATCGACCTGATCGACGAGGCGGCGGCGCGTATTCGCATGGAGATCGACTCCAAGCCCGAGGCGCTCGATCGTCTCGAGCGGCGCATTATTCAGCTCAAGATCGAGCAGATGGCGCTCGCGAAAGAGGAGGACCAGGCGTCCCGGGGTCGGCTCACGACCCTGCAGCAGACACTGGCCGGTCTGGAGAAGGAGTACGCCGACCTCGAAGAGGTGTGGAAGGCGGAGAAGGCCTCGCTGCAGGGCGCGGCGGCCATCAAGGAGCAGCTGGAGAAGGCGCGCCTGGAACTGGAGCAGGCGCGGCGCGCGAGCGACCTGTCACGCATGGCCGAACTGCAATACGGGCGTATCCCCGAACTCGACAAGCGGCTCGCCCAGGCACAGCTGGCCGAGCAAAAGGTACCGCAGCTGGTGCGAAACAGCGTGACCGAGGAGGAAATTGCGCAGGTGGTGTCGAAGTGGACCGGCATCCCGGTGTCGCGGATGCTCGAGGGCGAGAAGGACAAATTGCTGCGCATGGAGCAGGCGCTGGAGAAGCGCGTGGTCGGCCAGGATGAGGCCGTGCGTATTGTGTCGAATGCCATCCGGCGCGCGCGCGCGGGACTTGCGGACCCGCGACGTCCGAATGGCTCGTTCCTGTTCCTGGGTCCCACCGGTGTCGGCAAGACCGAATTGTGCAAGGCGCTGGCGGAATTTCTGTTCGACACCGAAGAGGCCATGGTCCGCATCGATATGTCGGAGTTCATGGAAAAGCACTCGGTCGCGCGCCTGATCGGCGCGCCGCCGGGCTACGTGGGTTATGAGGAGGGCGGCTACCTGACCGAGGCCATTCGCCGGCGGCCGTATGCCGTGATATTGCTCGATGAAGTGGAGAAGGCGCACCAGGACGTATTCAACGTGCTGTTGCAGGTGCTCGATGACGGGCGGCTGACCGATGGCCAGGGCCGCACCGTGGACTTTCGCAATACCGTGATCATCATGACCTCCAATCTGGGATCGCAGGTGATCCAGGACATGGCCGGCGAGAACAATTACCAGCGCATGAAGAATTCGGTCATGGAGATCGTGCAGCAGCACTTCCGGCCCGAGTTCATCAATCGGGTGGATGACATCGTGGTATTCCATCCGCTGGGCAGCGAGCAGATCCGCGCGATCGTCGAGATCCAGCTGGGCTATCTCAAGCGCCGGCTGCACGAGCGCGACATGGTGCTGGAGCTGGACGACAAGGCACGCGACCTGATCGGCGAGGCCGGATTCGATCCGGTGTATGGCGCCCGTCCGCTCAAGCGTGCAATCCAGCAGCAGATCGAGAATCCGCTGGCGCAGCGCATTCTGCGCAACGAACTGCGCCCAGGTGACCACATACGCGTAAGCGTGCGCGGCTCGGAACTGGTGTTCGAGAGTCAACGCCCCATGCGCGCGGTAGGCTCGTAATTTGACCGATCTCAAACGCCATATTGTCGAGGTGCCGGATTTTCCGCGCCCCGGCATATTGTTTCGCGATATTACGCCGCTGTTGCGCGATCATTTCGCGGCCGCTCTCGATGCGCTCGAGGCCCTGTTCGACGAACGCGAATGGCAGTCGGCCGATGCCGTGGCCGGCATCGAGTCGCGCGGTTTCATTCTGGCGGCCGGACTGGCGGCCCGGCGCGGCAAGGGGTTCGTGCCCATACGCAAGGGCGGCAAGCTGCCACCGCCGGTGGAAGCCGTCGACTATGCGCTCGAGTACGGCAGCGGCGTCCTGGAAATGCAACGCGGCCGCGGCCGCCTGCTGATCATCGACGATGTGCTGGCGACCGGAGGCACCATGGCCGCGGCGGCAATGTTGAGCGTGCCGGCGGGCTACCAGGTCGCAGGTCTCGCGGCGCTGATCGACCTGCGGCTGGCGGGGGAGTTTCGCTGGGGCACGATGCCGCTGCGGGCCGTACTGCGCTATGACTGAACGGCCGGCGACGCTGGTCGTGATGGCGCTGGAGATCGAGGCTCAAGAGGTGTTCGAACGCGCCGGCGTGCCGGTGCTGTACACGGGGCTGGGCAAAGTCAACGCCGCGCTGTCGCTGATGCGGGCGCTGCGCGATTACCGCGACGGCGGCCAGGCGCTGCCGCTGGTGCTGAACTTCGGCACCGCCGGCAGCCACAGCCTGGCGGCCGGCACCCTGGTGGCCTGCCACAGCTTCGTACAGCGCGACATGGACGTCAGCGGCCTGGGCTTCGCGCTCGGAGTCACGCCGTTCGAGGACATCCCGGCACAACTGGATTTTCCGGCGGTATTCGCGCAACTGCCGACGGCGCTATGCGGCAGCGGCGATTCTTTCCAGATGGGCGTGGCGAAGCTGCATTGTGAGGTCATCGACATGGAAGCCTATGCGCTGGCCAAGGTCTGCCGGCTCGAAGGCGCGCCTTTCGGTTGCGCCAAGTACGTTACCGACGGCGCCGATGGCGCGGCGCCCGGCGACTGGCAGCGCAATCTGCCGCGGGCGGCGGCCGCCTTTTGGCAGCTGTACCGGCTGCACGCGCGTCTATAATTACCCCGGTCACCTACTCCGGTCGCAGTCAATACCATGCCGATTTACGAATACGAATGCAGCAATTGCCGCTATTACCTGGAAGTCATCCAGAAATTCAGCGATGCGCGGCTCAAGAAATGCCCCTCCTGCGGCAAGAGCGCGCTCACCCGGCTGATCTCGGCGCCGGTATTCCGGCTCAAGGGATCGGGCTGGTACGAAACCGACTTCAAGGGCGATGCCGAGAAGAAACGCAATCTGGCGGCCGCCGAGAAGGACGAGAGTTCCGGGGTGGCCAAGGATGCCAAGGACACCAAGGAGGGCAAGGACGGTAGCGACGCCAAGGACGCGAAGGACGTCAAGGCAGGTGCCGCCGACGCCACTGCCGAGGCCAAGCCGGCGGCTGCGAAAGAGCCCAAGAGCGCGTCCGCAGATGGGGGCGGCGGGGCGCGCAAGTCACGCACCGGCAAGCGCGTGTCCAAAGGCGCAGCATCGCGGCGCGCGGCAAGCAAGCCGAAGGCCGGCAAGCGCCGGAGCCGGCGTTGACGGGCTCGGTGCTGCAGCTGATCCTGCGTCGATATCTGATCGCCGGGCTGCTGGTCTGGCTGCCCATCATCGCCACGGTGCTGGTGGTGCGGTTCATCCTGAACCTCCTGGACCAGTTGCTGCCACGCCCGCTGCGCCCGGAAGTGCTGTTGGGCGTGCACATACCGGGATTGGGCGCGTTGGTGGCGCTGGTGATACTGCTGGCGACCGGGCTGCTGGTCACTAACATCATCGGCCGCAGCCTGGTGCGCGCCTGGGAGGATGTGCTCAACCGCATACCGTTCATTCGCGCGGTCTACGGCGGGGTGAAGAGCTTCTCGACCACGATACTGTCCAATTCCGGTAACTCGTTCAAAAAAGTACTGCTGATCGAGTATCCGCGCGCCGGCATGTGGAGCGTCGGTTTCCAGACCGCCTCCGACGTTCAGCTCTCGCCCGCCCAGGGCATGGAGCCGCTGGTGTGCGTATTCATTCCCACCACTCCGAATCCCACCTCCGGCTTCATCGTCATGGTGCCGCGCTCGCAGGCGATCGAACTGGAAATGACGGTGGATGCGGCCATGAAAATGATCGTGACACTGGGCGTGGTCATGCCTGTGGCCCACACCCATGCGTAGCCATTACTGCGGACAGGTCGACGAGCGACTGCTGGCGCAGAGCGTGAGCGTCGCCGGTTGGGTGCATCGCCGCCGTGACCACGGCGGTGTGATCTTCGTGGACCTGCGCGACCGCGAGGGGCTGGTGCAGATCGTGTTCCATCCCGAGCAGCAGGCGGTTTTTGCCAGCGCCGAGAAATTGCGCAACGAATTCGTGCTGCACGTGCGTGGTGTGGTGCGCGAGCGTCCCGCGGGCACCGTCAACGCCAATCTGGCCTCCGGGCGCATCGAGATCGTGGCGGACGAACTGACGGTGTTGAATCGCGCCGAGCCGCTGCCGTTTCAACTCGATGAGACCGTCAACGAGGAACTGCGCCTGCGCTATCGCTATATCGACCTGCGGCGCGAAGTCATGACCCAGCGCCTGCGGCTGCGTCATCGCATCACGCGTTCGATGCGCGGTTATCTTGATGGACACGGGTTCATCGATGTCGAGACGCCCATGCTGACCAAGGCCACACCCGAGGGAGCACGTGACTATCTGGTGCCCAGCCGCACCCATCCGGGCAAATTCTTCGCCCTGCCGCAGTCGCCGCAGATCTTCAAGCAGCTGCTGATGATGGCCGGCATGGATCGCTACTACCAGATCGTGCGCTGCTTCCGCGATGAGGACCTGCGCGCCGATCGCCAGCCCGAATTCACCCAGCTCGATGTCGAGACCTCATTCCTGGGACAGGAGCAGATCATGCAGCTCATGGAGGAGCTGGTGCGCACGCTGTTCGCCGAGGTACTCGGAGTGCAGTTGCAGGCACCGTTTCCACGCATGAGCTATCACGAAGCGATGCGCCGCTACGGCTCCGACAAGCCCGATCTGCGCGTGGCGCTCGAGCTGGTTGATATCGCCGATCTGGTGCGCGACTGCGACTTTAAGGTGTTTTCCGCGCCGGCACAGGATGCCGACGGCAGAGTCGCGGCGCTGCGCATTCCCGGCGGCGGGGTGCTCACGCGCAAGGAGATCGATGAGTACACCGCCTTTGTCGGCCGTTATGGCGCCAAGGGCCTGGCGTACATCAAGGTCAATCAGCGCGCGCGCGGGCGCGAGGGATTGCAGTCGCCGATCGTGAAATTCCTCAGCGACCAGGCGCTCGACGGACTGCTCACTCGTTGCGGTGCCGCTGACAATGACCTGATCTTCTTTGGCGCCGACCGCTCCAGAATCGTCAGCGACGCGCTGGGAGCGTTGCGGCTCAAGGTAGCGTCGGATCGGGCCATGGTGACACCAGGCTGGCAGCCGCTGTGGGTGCTGGACTTCCCGATGTTCGAGTGGGACGCACAGGAGCAACGCTGGGCGGCCATGCATCACCCGTTCACCTCGCCGCAATCCGACGACCCGGCGGCGTTGCGCGCATCGCCGGGCAATGCCTTGGCGCGCGCCTACGATATGGTGCTCAACGGTTCGGAAATCGGCGGCGGCTCGGTGCGAATTTTCCGCGAGGACATGCAGTCGGCGGTGTTCGCGCTGCTGGGCATCGCGCCGGAAGAGGCGCGGCTGAAATTTGGCTTCCTGCTTGATGCGTTGCGCTATGGCTGCCCACCGCACGGCGGCATCGCCTTCGGCCTCGATCGGCTGGCGATGCTGATGGCGGGAGCCGACAGTATCCGCGAGGTGATTGCGTTCCCGAAGACGCAGACCGCGGCCGACCCGCTCACCGACGCGCCCACGGAAGTCGGCGAGGCGCAGTTGCGCGAGTTGCACATCCGCGTGCGTACGCCAGCGCCACCCGGCTAGGATGCGACAGGATTGAGCAGCAGCGCCGCGGCCGTCGTGTATGTACACGGGCTGTGGATGCCTGGCGTGGAGTCGGCACTGCTGTTGCGCCGGCTGTCGGCACGTGGTTTGCGCCCGTACGTGTTTTCCTACCGCTCGGTTTTCGAACCGGTGACGGACATTGCTGCTGCCTTGCGGCAAATGCTGGCACGCATCGACGCACCCCAGGTGCACCTGCTTGGCCATAGTCTGGGCGGCGTGGTCATTCAACGTTTCCTCGAGCGCTACCGCATGAGCCAAACCGGCAGGGCGGTATTTCTGGGCTCGCCGTGCGCCGGCTCGCAGGTGGCACGGCGGCTGGCCCGGTGGAGTTTCGGGCGACGGCTGCTTGGCCGCGCAGCGGTGGATGAACTGCTGGTGCAACGCGAGCGGCGCTGGGAATCGGACCGCGAGTTGGGCATTATCGCCGGTACCGTGCCGCTGGGCTTCGGGCGATTACTGCTAACATTCAGGGAAGCCAACGACGGCACCGTTGCGGTGTCGGAGACGGCAGTTCCCGGCGCCAAATACCGGCTGTGCCTGCCGGTCACGCATACCGGGTTATTGCTGTCGGCTCGGGTGGCGAGGGAGACGGGGAATTTCTTCGAACATGGACGATTCGGACCGTAAACCGGCCGCGCCCGCAAGCCATGGATGGCGGCGTTCTTACACCCGTGCACTGCTCATCCTCGCATCGCTGCTGCTTCTCTATACGCTGGCCGGCTTTGTGCTGGTGCCGCACCTGGCGCGCAATGCCATCGTGCGCTACGTGCAGAAGGACATGGGCCGGCACGTATCGATCGGTCAGATCAAGTTCAATCCATTTACTTTCACGGTTGAAGTTCATCAATTCGCGCTCGCCGAAGCCGATGATCGGCCGATAGCGAGCTTCGAGCTGCTGCGGATCGGCGCCTCGCTGAGCGCCTCGATTGTGCATCGCACTTGGACCTTGAACGAAGTGCGGCTGGAGCAGCCACGGGTGCTGGTGCTGATCAACGCCGACGGCTCGTTGAATCTGGCGAAGCTTGCGCCGGCAACGCCAGCGAAGCCGGCGTCGCCGTCCACGCAACTGCCGGCGGTGCGCGTGATCGCATTGGGCGTGCACGGCGGCAGCGTGCATTTTCAGGACCTGAGCCGCAAGCAGCCGTTTTCGGCAACGCTGGCGCCGATTGAATTCGACTTGAATGATTTCCGCACGGCGCCGTCATACGAGAGCCGATATCGCTTCAGTGCCGTGACCGAGGCTGCGGAACACCTCGACTGGTCCGGTCAATTTTCAGTACAACCGCTGGGCTCGAGCGGGGAGTTCGCGGTTGCCGGACTCAAGGCCTCGACCATTGCTTCGTATCTGCAGAACGCGCTGCCGTTCGCGCTGCGCGATGGCAGCCTGGACGTGAACGGCAGTTACCGTTTCGTGGCCACGCCCGCGACCGCCCTGTCCCTGACGCTGCCCAGCATCAAGGTGCACTCACTCGCCATTGCTCCGGCCGGCAGCGGCGCGGCGGGCGAGAATGCCGCACCGTATATCGTGCTGCCGGAATTGCAGGTCGCCGATACCAGCGTGGTGCTGGACGAGCGGCGCGTGAGCGTCGGACAGCTGTCGCTGCAGAAGGCCGTGGTGCGCGTGTGGCGCGAAGCCGACGGCAGCTTGAACCTGCAAAGGCTGCTGGGACCACCGGCTTCTGCGGCTGAACCGGCAGACGCCGCAGCGCCTGCGCCCGCGGGGCCCGCCGCGGCACCATGGACGATTGCGCTGACTCGACTGCAGGTCGAGGACGCGAGCATTGAGGCGGAGGATCGCGCCAGCAAGCCGACAGTGGCGATGCGATTCGGGGGCTTGGGCCTGAGCGTACAAGGCTATTCGAGCAGCGGCAATGCGCCGCTGGAAGTGGCTCTGCACACAGGCCTTGGTGACAGCGGGCATCTGCAGGCGCAGGGCGCTATTACCCTCGCGCCGCTCAGCGCTGCGCTGGATGTGGATTTGAGCGAACTGGATCTGCCGGTCTTGCAACCTTACATCACGCCAGTCGCGGACCTGACGCTCTATCGCGGGCGCTTTGGTCTCAAGGGGCATATTGCCTACGCTGCGCAGCCGGCAGCCAAGACGTCGCGGCTCAAAGTCGCTCTGGCGGTGGACGTGGCGAACCTGGCCACGCGCCACAACGTCACCAATGATGACTTCGTGAGCTGGCGCTCGCTGCATATCGATGACATGCGCTATCAGCAGGCTCCCGATTCCCTCAGCATTGCCCGCATCGCCGTGCGTGAGCCTTACGGTCGCGTGATCATCGGCGCCAAGGGCGGTCTGAATCTGGCCGACGTGCTGCGTACGCCGGGCACCCCGCAACCAGTGGTTGCACCGGCGGCGGCCAAGCCCAAGTCGCGCGCGCCGCAAGCGAACGCCGCTGCCAGCAGTGCCGCGCCAGGCATGCCCATACGCATCGCCCGGATCGAAGTGCACGGCGGGGTCGCGGATTTCACCGATCATTCGGTGGCGCCGACGTTCTCGACCGCAATCTACGACCTCAAGGGTTCGGTGGTGGGGCTGTCTTCCGATCCGGCCTCGCGCGCCACGGTGGAACTCAGCGGTAATGTGGATCGTTATGCACCGGTATCGATCAAAGGCCAGGTCAACCTGCTCTCGGCTGCGACCTACACCGATATTGCGATGAACTTCAGCAACATCGAATTGACGACCTTCAACCCGTATTCGGGCAAGTTTGCCGGCTACAACATTGCCCAGGGGAAACTGTCCACAGAGATGCACTATCACGTCGAGAACCGCAAGCTCGACGCCAAACATCACATCGTGGTCGATCAGCTGGAGTTTGGTGCGGCCACCGAGAGCAAGCAGGCGGTACCGCTGCCGATCAAGCTGGCCGTGTCGCTGCTCAAGGATCGCAACGGCGTGATCAACCTCGATCTGCCGGTGGGCGGCAGCCTGGATGATCCAACCTTCCGCATTGGTCCGATCATCTGGAAGCTGTTCGTCGGCCTGGTGACCAAGATAGTGACCGCGCCGTTTGCGCTTCTGGGCTCGTTGTTTGGCGGTGGCCCGGAACTGTCATACATCGATTTTCCGGCCGGGGTGGCCACCCTGACGCCGGCGCAGATCCAGAAGCTCACGCAATTGTCGAAAGCGCTGGTCGAGCGGCCGCAGATCAAACTGGATATACCGCTGCATACCCAGGCTGATGATGACGACAACGCGCTGGCGCACGCGGCCTTGGAGGCGGCAGTGGACAGCGCGACTGCTTCGGCGGCCGGCAAGAGTGCTCGTGCAGCCAAGACCGATCCGGCGGCGGCACGCGTGCTCAAACTGGTGGTGCTGTATCGCGCACGCTTCCACACGGAGCCGAAATACCCGCCCGAGATCGCGAGCGCGGCGGACGCGGATACTCAGCGCGCCGCCTGGCTGGAACAACAGTTGCTGCCACAGTTCGCCCCCACCCGCGAGCAGCGCGATGACCTGGGACGAGCCCGTGCCCAGGCAGTGCAGACGGCGGTGCTGGCGAACGCGGAACTCAAGCCCGAACGGGTATTTCTGACCAATCAAGGGTCAGGCGGTGGTCCGCAAGGCTCGGTGCGCATGGAACTGAAGCTGGAGTGAAATCAACCGCTCGCGATCCGGCGCCATTCGAACAGTAAGTCCAGCGCCGCGCGTGGCGAGAGCGTGTCCGGATCGATCGCGGCGAGCTGCGTGAGCACAGCACGGGCGCGCCGATCCTGCTCAGCCCCAGCGCTCGGCGTCTCGGGCGCCGATAGCGGCAATTCGGCCTGCGGCGACGATGTCAACGCATGGTGCGCGCTGCGAGTCTCCAACTGCTGCAGCGTACGGCGCGCGGCGCTGATGATCTCGCGCGGCACGCCCGCCAGCTGCGCGACCTGCAGACCGTAGCTGCGGCTTGCAGGTCCGTCCCTGACGGCGTGCAGGAACACCAGCGAGTCGCCGTGTTCAGTCGCATCCAGATGCACGTTGACGCAGCCGTCGATTTCGCCCGCCAGCGCCGTCAATTCGAAATAATGCGTCGCAAAAAGCGTGAACGCGCGTATTTGCGCTCCCATGTGGCGCGCCACCGTATCGGCCAGCGCCAGGCCATCGAACGTGCTGGTTCCACGCCCCATCTCATCCATGAGTACCAGGCTGTGTGCGGTGGCATTGTTGAGGATGTAGGCGGTCTCGGTCATCTCGACCATGAACGTCGATCGGCCTCCAGCCAGGTCGTCAGCGGCGCCGATGCGCGTAAAGATGCGGTCGATCGGACCCAATTCAGCCCGCGACGCCGGTACGAAGCTACCCACGTGCGCCAATACCACGATCAGCGCTACCTGGCGCATGTAGGTGGACTTCCCGCCCATATTCGGCCCGGTGATGATCAGCATGGTACGGCCGTCGTGCAGACGAAGATCGTTGGCTACGAACGGCGTGTCGAGGAAGCGCTCGACCACGGGATGGCGGCCGCCGTCTATGATCAGCCGCGCCTCATCCACCAGTGTCGGCTCGTTCCAGTCCAGGGTGCAGGCGCGCTCGGCCAGCGCTGCGAGCATATCGATCGCCGCAATCGCAGAGGCGGTCTGCTGCAATCCATCCAGCTCCGTGCTGAGCGCGCCGAGCAGCGTCTCATACAACTCTTTTTCGCGCGCCAATGATCGTTCGCGCGCCCCGAGCACCTGGTTCTCGAATGCCTGCAGCTCGGCGGTGATGAAGCGCTCGGCCGACTTGACGGTTTGGCGCCGCACGTAATCGCTGGGCACCCGATCGGCCTGCGCGCGTGCCACCTCGATGAAAAAGCCCTGTACGCGGTTGTAGCCGAGCTTGAGCCCGCTGATGCCGCTGCGCTCGCGCTCGCGCTGCTCCAGCTCGGCCAGAAAGCCATCGGTATTGACGGCAATGGAGCGCAGGCGATCGAGTTCCGAATCGTGACCGGCGGCGATGACGCCACCGTCGCGGACGAAATTTGCGGGCTGCGCGCTGATGGCCTGGCGCAGCAGGGCACGCTGCTCGGTGTGCGCGCCAATTTCGGCGCGCAGGCGTACCAACAATGGTGAGTCGAATTGCGCCAGCAGCGCACGAACCTGGGGCAATGCTTCCAGGGAGCTGCGCAACTGCACCAGATCGCGCGGCCGCGCCGAGCGCAGCGCAATGCGCGCGAGCACGCGCTCCAGATCGCCGATGGCGCGCAACTGCTCGCGCAGCGCCTCGAAGCGGCGCGATTGCAGTAACATGGCAATGGCGTGATAGCGCTCGCGCAGCGGCGCATGCGCGCGAGTCGGCCGGGACAGCGCGCGGCGCAGCGCTCGCGAGCCCATGGCCGTTACGGTGGCATCGATCACAGCGAACAAAGTCGCCGCCTCGTTGCCCGAGAGGCTGTAGTCGAGTTCCAGGTTGCGGCGCGTGGCAGCGTCGAGTGCCAGGGCATCGGATCGCTCTTCCACCCGCAGCGTGCGAATGTGCGGCAGGGCCGTGCGCTGCGTGTCGCGCACGTACTGTAGCAGCGCTCCGGCGGCGCGCAGAGCCAGCGGCAGTTCATCGACGCCGAACCCTTTCAGATCGAGCAGGCCGAGCTGGTCGGTCAGCAGTCGCGAGGCAGTGGCGAGTTCGAAATGCCACGGAGCGCGCTCACGCACCACGGCATTGTGCCGGCACAGTGGCGCCAGCTCCTGGGCCTGTGACTCGCAGAACAGCAGTTCGGCGGGACGCAACCGCTCGAGTTCGGCCTCCACGCCCTCGATACCGCTGACTTCCAGCGCACTGAAGCGCCCGGAGGCGAGCTCGAGCCACGACAGGCCATAGTTGCGACCGTCGCGCCATAGCGCTGCCAGCAGTGCTTCGCGATGCTGATCGAGCAGCGCCTCATCCGTGACCGTCCCCGGCGTGACGATTCGCACCACCTGTCGTTCCATGGGGCCGCGTGCCTGGCCGGGGTCTCCCAGCTGCTCGCATAGCGCGACCGATTCGCCCCGGCGTACCAGCCGTGCCAGATAAGCCTCGACGCTGTGCACCGGCACACCGGCCATGGGCACGTTCTCGCCGCCGGACTGACCGCGGGACGTGAGGGCGATGTCGAGCAGCTGCGATGCTCGGCGCGCGTCGTCATAGAACATCTCGTAGAAATCGCCCATGCGATAGAAGAGCAGCGCGTCTGGATGCTGCGCCTTGATGCGCAGGTACTGCTGCATCATGGGCGTATGATCTAAGCGCTTGTCACTCAAGAGATTTTGCGGCCTGTGCTGGTGCTCAATGCCAGCAGAGTAGACGCACCCACCCTCATTTGCGAACGGGGCGTGCTACTGCGTCACCGAGAACGCTCCAGCAGGGCCGGTTTTCAGCGGCGCAGCACCATGTCCAACGCGTTGCGATGCCAAGCCCCGGTCCCGAGCCGTCCGGTCGCTATCCATTCATCGGGTGCCCGGAAGAGGTAAGTGCCACCGTCCATGTAGCCAGTGGTCGCTCGCAGTCCCCAGCGCCCGTTGTTTGCAGCAAAGGTGCCTTCGCCAGGTGCGAGCCCGTCGCCGGCTTCGCTGCGAAATTTGTACGTGCCGTTGGGGAAGATGTCGAATACCCAATAGCCGTTGCCGGCCGGGATATACCAGGTGCCGAGCAGATGCGGATCGACGCCCACGATGGGCGGCGCCGGCGCTGGCGGCGTTGTATTGCAAGGCCGCATCGCGTTCTGGGCGATGAAGCAGGGATCGACCCTGAGTGTCGGGCCACTGGGTGTCTGCGGCGCAGGTCCCTGATTGCCGCAGCCGCCAAAGCCGATCGCATTGACACACGCGTTGGCGTTCTGTGCGCCAAAGTCCGTATCAGCGTTGGCTGACGAGACGTTGAAACCCGCCAGCAGCAGAGCGCAGCAGCCGACGATGGCCCCGAGGGAAGGCGTGCGCGACCCGCTAG
>DASXLF010000550.1:0-1706 GCA_036496405.1 Steroidobacteraceae bacterium
GTCAGGATCACCGGCATCGCCTTGGCGTGAACCGGCCGCACCACATCGTTCGCTGCTGTGGTGAGGATGGCGAACAGCTGATGCTCGCGCGTCTCCTTCTTGCGCTCGCCCGTCCAGGGCCGCCAGATGCCCGCGAAGGCAAACAGCGGCCGGCTGGCATCAAGCGCAAACCAGTGCGGCACCTTGGGCAGGCTGTCGGTGTATTCGCAGAACGACGTGGCCGGCACCAAGCAGCGATAACCTCGCGCCAGCCAGGGCAGCCAATAGCCGCTGGTGATGTTCCGCACATTGGTGAGCGGGCGATTGCCCAGCTTTGGCGGCGGCGGGAAGCCCCAGCGCAGCAAGTCGAGACTTCGCTCCCCCTGCCCGCCCCGGCGGATCACGGGCGCAAGCTGGTCGGGAAAAATCGCTGGCAGCGGCGGCTGGTTGCCCAGATTGTCGTGCATGACGCGCGCCAGCCGGCGCATTGCCTCCTGGTTCGTGGTCATGCTGTAGAGATTGCACATTGTGGCCGATCCTGTGCTGCGCGAGCGCGTCATTCAAGCGCGCAAGCGGCCCGCTCAGTGGCGCCCACCGTTGATGGAAGGCGGGTGCAATTTTAAGTGACTCGGAGCAGCGCCCATGCAACGCCGAGACGGGCACTATTGCGCCGTTATAGTCGCAAAGCCCCCGCTCCATTTGCCACAGCCCTTTCAGCCCCGCCGGGGCTAGCGTAGAAAGGCGGACTGTCGGGACCAATTGTCCATAACCGGCGCTTCATCAGAGATTGGGGTATTGCAGTTGGGCGCGTTGCCGCAGCTTGTCGTTGCATTGTGGCTGATCATCGGCGGGGCGTGGCTCGCCGGGGCAGAGCTCTTCGCTCTTCTCATGGGTCAGCCGTTCGACAGCCTTCATCTCGCTGGCGGCATCGTGCTTTTTGTCGGCGGCATCCTGTTCGGTGCCTTCCTCCTGCGCCGTCTCGACACGACCGGTACGGTAATCGAAGAAGACTAGCGCGCGGAGCGCGCGATCCCGCCCAGCGGTGCGCCCTTCTGGACGCCGCCGTTCAACGCAATGCCGTCTGCCGCCGCATGGACGCTGGCCGTTGCGGGAAACGCGATAGCGTCCGCATCCAGCCGGCGCAGCAGCGCCTCGAACCCCGGCTGTCCGCGCATCGGCGCAAACGCGCTGTCATGCTTCAGCCATTCGACATGGGAACGCCGGCGCGTCGGCGGATCGCCGAAGATCTGCTGCAGGCGTGCCAGCGCCAGCCCATGGCGCCCCAGCCCGGCCTGAGCGCAGGCGAGGTTATAGCTGGTGATGGCATCGGCCGGCCCGATCTCCTGCGCCTCGTCGGCCCAGGCCTCGGCCCGGCGACGGTCGCCCAGTTCGGTGAGTGCGACCGCACCCAGCGCCAGAGCGCCGGCATTGTCGGGATGTACCGCGATCTCCGCCTCGACGCGTTCCAGGCAGCGGCGCGCCACTGACAGCATCTTTTCGCGCTGGCCCAGCGAGCGATAGGCGTTGACCGCCAGGCCGAGCGAACGGAAATCGTCGGGCTGCAGATCGGCGGCGTGTTCGAACATCGCTGCCGCCTGCGCGAAGCGGCCCTGGGCACGGCAGTTGCGGGCCATGAAGAAATGCGCCTCGAAGGAGCGCGGTCCCAGACGCACCGCTTCGCTCAGCACCGTATCGGCCTCGCCATGGCGCCCGGCGGTATAGAGCGC
>DASXLF010000551.1:0-2165 GCA_036496405.1 Steroidobacteraceae bacterium
ACAAATGCTCGCTGTCGCACTTGGGACAACGCGCCGGCACCTTGCGCGTGTACCCGCAGTAGTGGCACTCCATGCGCTGCCCCTCGCGCGCGATCTCGGCTGAGTCGGCGGGGGGTTTGTGATGGGTGAGCGCGATGGCGCAATACTGGCATTCAAGCTTCTCCCCGCATGCCCTGCAGATCACCGCGGACGAGTACCCGCGCCGGTTGAGCAGGATCAGCGCCTGCTCGCCGCGATCGAGCGCCGCCTGGGTCTGCTCAATCAGGGCGCGCGAAAAGAGGTGCTCATGCCCCGTCGCCTGAAACTCGCGGCGCATGTCGATGAGTTCCACTTCCGGCAGCGGGCGGTTCATCACGCGCTGGCTGAGAGTGATGCGCGTGTACTTGCCCTGCGCGGCATTCTGCCAGCTCTCCAGCGACGGGGTCGCCGACCCCAGGACGACAACCGCGCCCGCGAGCTTGGCGCGCATCACGGCCACATCGCGCGCGTTGTAGCGCGGCGTTTCTTCCTGCTTGTAGCTCTGGTCGTGCTCCTCGTCGACAAGGATCATTCCCAGATTCGGCACCGGTGCATAGATTGCGGAGCGCGTGCCGACCACGATGGGCGCGTCGCCCCGGCGAATGCGCCGCCATTGCTCGCTGCGCTCTTCCGGCGTGAGCGCGGAATGGAGCAGCGCCACTTTTTGTCCGAACGCGGCGTCGAGCAGGCCCACGCTTTGCGGGGTGAGGCCGATCTCCGGAACCAGCAGGATCGAAGCCAGCCCGCGATCGAGCGCGCGCTGCATTGCATCCAGGTACACCGCGGTTTTGCCTGAGCCCGTCACGCCGTGCAGGAGGAACGCGCGGAAGCTACCCAGCGCCGCAACAATGGCCGCCAGTGCTTCGGTCTGCGGCTCGCTCAAACGCACCGGCGGCGGCGATGCTTCGAGACCGCCCAGGCGAAAGGCCGCCGGGCGCTCGTCGATGCACACCAGTCCGCGCCGCACCAGGGTTTGCAGCGTCGACGAAGGCAGGTCTTTGCGCCGCAGTTCGGCGAGAAGCATTTCTCCGCCGCCGGCCGCCAGTTCCGCCAGGATGGCCTGCTGATTTTCTGTTAACTTCGGCAGACGCGTCTCCGGCAGCAAGACGACAAAGCGTTCCATGCGCCGCGCGTCGCGCTCCATCGCCGTGGTCTCGCGCGCAATCCATTTCTTGCGCAGCAGGCCGGCCAAAAGAGGCAGGCTTGCCGAAGTGGCGGTGCGCAGCGTGGACACCCTCACCGCCTCGCCGCTCGCCAAACGCTCCAGCACCCGCCTTTGCAAATCGCGTGCCTCTGTGCCACGCGCCTTGCGGTCATTGCGAGCCGTATCAGCGGGGTCATCATGTTCTGTGCCGGGGCATGGCTTCAGTCGTTCCGCAAACATACCGGAAGGAGAATGAGCTTTAGCCCCTGAGGGGAGTTCGGGGTTGTCTTCCACCATCCGCGCCAGCACATCCCGGCCCAGGTCGGTGATGCGGTAGTAAACCACGCGCCGCACTTCCGCCATGAGCGGCAGCATCCCCCGCAGCACCTCGCCCAGCGGCGCCAGGTAGTACTGCGCCATCCACTCGCCCAGGCTCAGCAAATGTTCGCTGAGCAGCGGCTCGTCCTCGTCCAGCACGGCCTCCAGATAACGCACTTCAAAGTCGGCGGGCGCAATTGCGGTCAGCGCGGTCACAATCCCGATCAGTTTTTCCTGGCGAAACGGCACGATTACCCGGGTTCCGCGCTCCGGCCGCTGGCCATCGCGGATGGCATAGGTAAAGGTGCGGTCCAGCGGCACGGGGAGGGCGACTTCGCAGTAAGCAGGCATGAGCGGCAAGAATCAGTGTAGGGGATGGACATTCCCTGGTCGCTATTCCCTATTCCCTAGCCCGTGCCTTTACAATTTCTGCTGATGACACCGAAAGCTTCCACGCCCATCGCTCCCGACAAGAAATCCTCAAGCCCATCGACCCGCCCCGCAAAGGGGCCCATCACGCTCGCCATCGACATCGGCGGGTCCGGATTAAAGGCCATGCTGCTGGACGCGCAGGGGACACCGATCAGCGAGCGCCAGCGCCTGCCAACGCCAGCAGTGCCCTCGCCCAAAGGCATCCTGGAAGGACTCGAAGAGCTGCGTGGCATGCTGCCCGACTTCGATCGCG
>DASXLF010000552.1:0-1512 GCA_036496405.1 Steroidobacteraceae bacterium
CGATCCGGCCGTCACTCCCGCGCCGAACCCCACCACCAGCACCGAATGCGGCCCCGGATGCACCAGCGCCGGCAGGTTGCCCATCATCCGCTGCAGCCGCATGTCCAGGATTGTGGTCGAGGCCTCCGATTTTCCGCTCACGTAGAAGAACCGCTGGTCGCCGCGGCCGGTGATGACCACCGAGGCGCTGATTCCCTCGCCGACAAACAGAGGCTTGGCTTCGGCGAGAAGATTGAGCCCGCGCAGAATCGGCGTGATGCGCCGGCCGTAAGCAATCGCCTGCCACGGAACGTCGCCCACAGTCCAGGCCAGCACCGCCGCCAGCACCACCGCGCCCGCCAGCATTCCGGCGTACCGCAGTGCCGCGCGCGGCAGCGTCGCTCGCAGCTCTAGAATCACCGGCGTGATCGCCGCACCCGCCGCCGCTACTGCGAGCCAGATCAGCCATTGTTGGGAAGCCCGCGTCCCAATCGTGGGAATCAAAAACAAGCTGAACACAAGGGCCCCCACGATCGAACCGGCGGTGTTGGCGGCGTATACCTCACCCGTCAGCAATCCCGGGTCTTCACCGCGCCGCGCGGCGCCTGCCAGCGCCAGCGGAAAACTCGCGCCCCACAGCAATGTGGCCGGGAGTATCGTCCGCAGGCACCGCGTCATGTCGAGATCGAAATTGAACAGCGGGTTGACCGACAAGGCCGGATCCACCGGCCAGTACGGCAGCGAATACGCCAGCGTGAATGCCGTCCAGGCGATCGCCACGGCCAGCAGCACCTGGCACGCGGCCAGCGCCAACCGTGCGTTGACCACTCTGCCCGCGATCCGCGATCCCGCCCAGCTCCCGGCCCACAACCCGATCAGAAAGACGGCGAGAATGATCGAAAATGTGTAGACCGTCGCGCCAAACAGCAACGAGAGCAGCCGCGTCCATACCACCTCCGCGCCGAGTGCGCTCAGCCCCGATAGCCCGATTGCCGTATAGATGAACGCGGCGCCCTCTGCTCGCGGAGCATCTACACTTACCTCACCGGCCGAACCGTGGCGCAGGCGTTTTGCGAGCGTGAGCCCGAGCAGTGCCACTACCACGTTCACAAGTGCCGCTGCGTAAGTCGCCACCGCCATGTCATAAACGCGAAGCAGGTAAAACCCCGCGAGCAGGCAGCCGAATACGGCGCCCGCTACGTTGGCGCTGTAGAGAAGGCCCATCGATGCGATGCCTTTGGGCGACGTCTCCACCCAGCGCGTGATCGCAGGAAGCGATCCGCCCATCAGCATCGTGGGCGGCAGCAAGCAGATTGCCGCCACGGTTCCACGCAAGACCAGGCCGGACAATCCCGAACTCGCGCCGGCCACATAGAGATGTCCGATCAAGGGAACGCCGAAGAGAGCGATGATTCCGAATGCGGCGGTGCCCAATTCCAGAAACGCGTAGACGCGAAGAGGATGTTGCCGTGCCGAGACCCATCGCGGGAGCAAGGCGCTTCCCAGGCAGAGGCCGCCCATGTACGCGGCCAG
>DASXLF010000553.1:0-2818 GCA_036496405.1 Steroidobacteraceae bacterium
GAGCAGGGGATCGAGTGCGCGCGCCGCACTGTCGCGAAATACCGCGAGGCGCTGCGCATCGCGCCGGCGAATCTCCGCAAGGCGCTCTAGATTCAGCCTTGCGCCCGCAGCAGCAGCGCGCGCAGGGCTGCCGGCTGCACCGGTTTGCGCAGCGCCTGCCAGCCGCGTTCGCGGGCCAGTTCGAGCGTTGCGTCGTCGATGTCGGCGGAGATCAGCGCGATCGCCAGGTTCGGGCTTCGCCGCTGCAGTTCCTTGGCGAGCGCAATGCCATCCAAAGCACCCGGCAGCCGGATGTCGCACAGCGCGATCTCGAAGGCGGGAAGATTCGGCAGCGCCAATGCGTCCGCCGCGCTGATGCAGACGTGCGGGCGCGCCCTCCAGAGGCGCAGCAGCGCCGCAACGCTGTCGGCGACCACGGTGTTGTCCTCGACCACCAGCACCGCAAGGCCCTGCCGCAGCGTTCCCGGGGCGGCGGCGGCTTCGGTAGCCGAGACCATCGATGGCACGACCGGCGCGCCCAGCGGTGCGGCCGGCAATTCGAAGCCGAACACCGATCCGCGCCCGGGCGCCGAGCGCAGCGTGATCTCAACGCCGAGTCGAGCAGCCAGCCGTCGCACGATGGCGAGTCCTAGCCCGTGGCCACGCTGCAGGTTGCGTTCGATGTTGCCGATCTGCTCGAAGTCGCCGAACACGCGTTCCTGTGCTTCAGGCGCGATGCCGACACCCGCGTCGCGCACTTCGACGCGCCATGCATCAGGGCGGCGCCGGCATGCCAGCAGCACGCGCCCCCGGGGCGTGAACTTGAGTGCGTTGTCGACCAGGTTGCCGAGGATGCGGCGCAGCGCGACCGCGTCCGTCCAGACCACCACGTCCGCCGGGCATCGCACGCGGACGCGGCCGCTGTTGGCTTGGCGCGCCAGTTCGTTCAGCAAGGGCGCAAGCGCGACGGCGACCGGCGTGATCGGATCGGCCGCGGCCTCGATGCGCCCGATCTCCAGCAACTGATTGGTCAGGCCCTCGAGCGCCTGCTGCGCGCGCGACAAGGCGGCGACCGTGCTCTGCACCGTGAGTCGGTCTTCGCCGGCGTCAAGCTGATGGCGCAGGACCTCGGCTTGCAGGCCCATCGCCATCACCGGCTGGCGCAGATCGTGGTTGGCGGCCGAGAAGAAGCGCAGGCGCTCGGCCTGCGCCTCCTGCGACTCGCGCAGGCCCGCCAGCGCCTGTGCGCGCAGCGTGCTTTCGTTGTGGCGCAGGCCGATGTTCTCCTCGAGCTGCCGCGCACGCTCCGCCACCAGGCGCCAGACCATGGCCAGCAGCCCGATACCGAGCAGGGCCATGACCATCATGGACGGGGCGCCGAATCCGATGCCCATGACGATCACCGGCGCCAGCAGCAACGTGATCGCCAACTGCATTGCCGGCGTGTAGTACGAAACGGAAAACACCGACGACAGCGTCATCGCCATGACCACCAACCCGATCATCAACTGCGAGGTGGCGTTGGCCGGGTCGAAGAGCAACACGCCCGCGGCGCCGTGAGCGCCCTCGTGCACCGCGATGCGCAGCGTGTGCAGGCGCAAGGCCGGCTTGATGTTCTCGGGCGTCAACGGGTCGGGCAGCCGCTGCGGAAAAAAACCGCGATAGGCCGTGGTGGCCGCGATCATCGCGATCCAGATGGCCGCATGCGACACCGAGTACTGCCACGCGAACAGCGCCGCCACGCCGCAGTCGAGCACAAACTGCACGAGCAGAACGGGTCCGCTCGGCTGAGTGCTGAGCCTGAGGACCTCGCAATGCACGGCAAACCGGTCGGCTGCCGAAGTCTCTGTTTGAGCTGGGACGGTCGGGGAGCTCATCTGCGAGCCACTATAGAGCAGCACCGAGACAAGGCGACAATCGGCGTGTGAACGATCTTTCGCTTTTTCTTCCCTGCGCCGCTGGCGTCGAGGAATTCCTCGCACAGGAAGTGCACGCGCTGACTGGCCGTGTCGGCCAGGACCTGCTGACGCTGCGCGGCGGCGTGCGCGTGCGGGCCGATTGGCGCGATGCGCTGAAGCTCAATCTCCACAGCCGGCTGGCGCAGCGCGTGCTGATCGAGCTCGCCCATGCACCGTATCGGAGCGAGAACGACTTGTACGCGATCGCGAGTGGCGTGGCTTGGGAGATCTGGTTCACACCCAAGCAGACCTTCAAGATCGAGACCACCGCCCAGCACAGCCCACTGCAGAGCCTGAACTTCGCCACCCTGCGCATCAAGGACGCGATCGCCGACCGCTTTCGTGCCAAGGCGGGGGGCGTGCGGCCCAGCATCGAGACCCAGAGGCCCGACACCCGCGTCTTCGCGCACCTGACGACCGACGAGTGCACCCTCTACATCGACACTTCCGGCGAGCCCCTCTTCAAGCGCGGCTGGCGGCAGGACAAGGGTGATGCGCCCCTCAAGGAAACGCTGGCCGCCGCCATGCTGGCCGCCAGCGGCTGGTGGAACCCCGAGACGGGCGTGGTGTCGACGCAACCCCTGTACGACCCCTGCTGCGGCAGCGGGACCATCGCCATCGAGGCCGCGCAGATCGCATCCGGCATGGCCTCGGGCTCGCTGCGGCGATTCGGCTTCGAAAAGCTGCTGCCGTTCCAGGCGCATGTGTGGGCCGCGCTCAAGACCGAGACCGTGCCCAAGGAGCGCGCGCAGGCGCCCGCCGTCTTCGGCTCGGACGTCTCGCACCGCATGGTGGATTTCGCCGAGCGCAACGCCGAGCGCGCCGGTGTCGCGCAGTTGGTGCAGTTCCGCGGAGGCGATGCGTTGCAGCGCATGCCGCCG
>DASXLF010000554.1:0-1674 GCA_036496405.1 Steroidobacteraceae bacterium
CGACCAGGAAATTCGCACGCTGCAGAACGCGCACCGCTTTCATCTGTGCGTGTCGGAAGCCGAAGGCTGGGGCCACTACATCGCCGAGGCCATGAGCGTCGGTGCGGTGGCGTTGGTCACCGATGCGGCACCCATGAACGAACTGATCGAGGCGGATCGCGGCCTGCTGGTCGCTGCACGGCTTGGCGAGGCGCACAACCTGGCGCGCATCGCGCGCTTCGACGAGGCCGCACTGACCTCGGCGGTGATGCGCGCCCAGGACATGAGCACCGCTCAACTCGAAAGCATCGGCGAGGCCGCGCGCCGTTGGTTCGTTGCCAACAAGCAGGGCTTCGCAGCGCGGGTGAAGAGCGGGCTCAATGATCTGACTGAGGCTGCTGTTGACCACTTCGGCGTGGCGCAACGTTGAATCCGCGCCCGCTGCTGGTGCGATTTGGTGCGCTCGGTGACATGGTGATGCTCACCGTGGCGATCCGCCATCTGCACCAGCGCTTCGGACAGCCTGTGGACCTCATTGCAGCCGCGCCCTGGACACCGGAGCTGCTGCGCCAGCAACCTGGAGTGGGCGAGATCCTGCTGCTTGGCAGCCGCAAGGGCTGGTATCCGCTCAGTGGCGCGCAGCAAGGCCTGGTGCGCTCGCTGCAGCAACGCGGCGCCGGACCGACCTGGCTGTGCGATCACGACAACGACAAGATATGCGAACTGCTGCTGCGCGCCGGTTGGACGCCGGCTCACTGGTGCCACCACGAAGACATGCCCGGACTGACCGGCTCGCACTTCTGCGAGCGCTGGCTGCGATTCGCCTATCGCGACCCGCCGGTGCTCGGCGGCCAGGACCATCGGCCGCCGACCGACGATGCCTTCGGCGAGCTGGTCGTGACCGAGGCCCAGCGCCGTGAGGTCGAGGTCTGGGCGGGTAGTCGTCCGTGGGGTGATCGCCCGCTGATCCTGATTCAGGCCGGCAACAAGCGCACCATGCGGCGAGGCTTGCGGCGCCGTCGCAGCAACTCCAAATACTGGCCGGAGCAGAGCTGGGCGCAGCTGCTGCGCGGCCTGCGCGAGCGGCATCCGCAACATGCGCTGCTGCTGCTCGGGGTTGCAACCGAATCCGCGCTCAACCGCGATATTCTCCGGCGCGCCACGGTCGAGCATGCCTACGACGTGGTGCCGGAACTGTCGTTGTCGCGGCTGCTCGGGCTGGCGGCGCGAGCCGTCGGAATGATCTCGGTCGATACCGGGCCGGCACACGTGGCCGCGGCCGTAGGCGGCCGAGTGGTCACGATCTTCGGCACCAGCGAGCCATTCATGTATGCGCCGCGTGGCCGGCACGCCGTGGTGAGGTGCGTGGTCGCAGAATACGAGGGTCGGCGCTCGATGCGTTACATTAGCCCCGAGCCGGTACTGCAAGCGTGGCAAAGCGCCGTGACAGCCGGCAGCAGCGGATAGAGCAACGATGTCCCAAGCGCCCAAGCAGGCGATCAGCCTGGTCGTCATCACCTACAACGAGGCCGGCAACATCGCCCGCTGTCTCGATAGCGTGGGCTTCGCCGCCGAGAAACTCGTGGTCGACTGCGGCAGCGACGACGACACCTGCCGTATCGCCGCGGCGCATGGCGCCCGCGTTCTGCAGCAACCATGGCTTGGCTACGGCGCGCAACGCAATGTCGCTGCGGC
>DASXLF010000555.1:0-1653 GCA_036496405.1 Steroidobacteraceae bacterium
CTCTGGTACGATCCGGCCACGATGCCGGCTTTGGCTGACGCGCTGGCCGAGGGGCTGGCGCATAGCGATCCCGCTCACCGGAGCGATTACGAAAATCGCGCCCAGGCCTATCGCGCGGCGCTGCAGCCGATCAGCGATAAAATAGCTGAACTGAAAAAGAAATATGGCGCCATTGCCGTGACGGCAACGGAGCCGGTGTTTGGTTACATGGCCGGCGCTCTGGGTTTCACCATGCGCAACCAGCGCTTCCAGCTCTCGGTGATGAACGGTACGGAACCCAGCATCGGCGACATCGCGGCCTTCGAAGACGATCTGAAGAACCACCGGGTGCGGGTGCTGTTCTATAACAACCAGGTTTCCGACGATCTGACCGGCCGGCTGCAGCAGTTGGCGCGAGAATCGCATATGGCGGTGGTGGGCGTCAGCGAGACGGAGCCGCCGGCTACCGACTTTCCCGGCTGGATGCTGAATCAGCTGAACGCCCTGGACAAGGCGCTGGCCGGCGAGGGTTCATGAGCGCAGCCGCGCTCGATCACGTCAGCATCGCGCTTGGCGGCCGGCGGATTCTTTCCGACGTTACTCTCGCCATCGAATCGAACGAGTTCATCGGCCTGCTCGGCCCCAACGGCTCGGGCAAGACGACGTTGATGCGTGCATTGCTGGGGCTGATCAAGCCTGAGACGGGTACGATCCGGGTGCTGGGCCATGATGTGCGGCGCGGCAATTCCGCCGTGGGCTATATGCCGCAATCGCGCCGCGCCATCGAGGGTATTCGCCTCAGCGGCTTCGACTATGTCGCCAGTGCATCCTGCGGCCATCGCTGGGGCCTGCCACGCCTGGATGCCGCCGCGCGCCGCGATGTCGCGGCAGCGCTCGAGATGGTGGGAGCCAGCGAGCTTGCGCGCCGGCCTTTGGCCGAGACCTCGGGCGGCGAGCGCCAGCGCCTGCTGTTGGCCCAATCCCTGCTCGGCCGTCCGGGCCTGCTGCTGCTGGATGAGCCGTTGATCAGCCTCGATCCCCATCATCAAGGCGCGGTGGTGGAGCTGGTGCGCCGCCTGCAGAAGGAATTGAAGATCGCGGTTCTGTTCAGCGCCCATGAACTGAATCCGCTGCTGGGGGCACTCGATCGAGTCCTCTATCTCGGCAACGGCCAGGCGGCACTGGGCCGGGTCGAGGAGGTCATCACCGGCCCGGTGCTTTCGCGTCTCTATGGTGCTGCGATCGACGTCGTGCGTCTCGAGGGCCGTATTTTCGTGATGGCCGGCGGCCATGACGTGGAACGTGCCGAGCATCGCCACGATGCTCACCTATAGCTTCATGCAGAACGCGTTCGCCGCCAGCGGCATCGTCGCCGTGGTGGCGGGCGTGGTGGGCTTCTTCCTCGTGCTGCGCGGCCAGACCTTTGCCGGCCATGCGCTCTCTCATGTGGGGTTTGCCGGCGCGACCGGCGCGGTTCTGATCGGCATCCCGCCGCTGGCAGGGATGATCGTGTTCACGATTGCGGCCGGTCTGGGCATGGGTGTGCTGGGCGAGCGGATCAAGGCCCGCGATGTCGCCGTCGGCATCCTGCTGTCGCTCTCGCTCGGCCTCGGCCTTCTGTTCCTGCATTTCTATACCGCCTATGCCACCCAGGTGACCGCGCTGCTCTTCGGC
>DASXLF010000556.1:0-3131 GCA_036496405.1 Steroidobacteraceae bacterium
CGCCGGCCGCACAGCATCCGCCTGCTGCCGCACCAGCAGCCAATGCCGCGGCAGACGCCGAGGCCCGCAAGAAGGCCACGGTCGGCGCACAGGTGGTGCTCGATCCGGCCAGCGACGCCGCTATGGCTGCGAAGGGCGGCATGGCGCCGGACATCATCGGCAACACCGACGCACGGGATAAGGCACTGATCGCGATGGGACTCGATCCAGTGTCTCCGAGTGCGCACCTGACCGATCCTAAGCCGGCGGCTCACTAAATGGCCGTATCCATCAGCACGCTCGGGCAGCAGGCGTTACGCCGTCTGGGCGTGCGGGTGGTGCCGCTCGATGACAGCCCGACACTCACCGAGATGGTTCCGGCGGCAACCATCGCCACCGCGGCGCTGGTGGAGCTCGGCGTCATCGCTGCGGACGAAACGCCGTCGGGACCGGACCAGGCGTTGATGGTGGATAAAGTCGCTTCGGTGCACGGCGCGCTCGATGCGCAAGGGCTGGTGTGGTGGACCGGGACGGCCATGCCCCGCGCGTTCGTCGAGGAATACACCAAGCTGGCAGCGGCCTTTGCGGCGTCGAGCTTCGGCAAGTCGGTCGATCCGGCAGTTATCGCGCTGCTCGAGACCCGCGTGCGCAAGGGCGTCATGGTGCTGAGCGCGGACGACAACGCCAACCAGGCGGTGCAGGCGGTGCACGATGACCTGGCGATGCGCGGCTGCACCCGGTGGTCCAGCCAGGACATCCCAGAGGCCGTCGGGGAGGCATACACGATCCTTGCTGCGGATCGCCTCGCGCCGCTGTTCGGCCTGGATACCGACGCCAAGGATACCGCCCTGGCGATGGTGTCGATCTATCGCTACCTCGCACTGCCGACCAGTGGCGCTGCTGTGCAAGCGGCGTATTTCTAGGAGCCGGTGATGGCGTATCGGTTGCAGTACAGCGACTATCCTGGAACGGCAGTTGGGCCGCCCGATCCTGAGCGCTGGGTTGGGCCTGCTGGGCCTACTGGGCCGCAGGGGCCACCTGGTCCCCCGTCTAAGCTGACTATTGCTGACGCGCCACCGACGAGCCCGGCGTTGGGTGAGTTGTGGTTCGATAGCAGCAATCCGCAGCTATATGTCTGGTATACCGACGCTGACTCCGCACAGTGGGTGATTGCCACGGCGAACGCTGGCGGAATGACCACCGACGCGCCGACTGATGGGACAACTTACGGGCGGTTAAATGGTGCCTGGGCAGCCGTGGTGGCGAGCGGTGGGACTGTCACTTCAGTGGCGACGGGTGGCGCCGGCATCAGCGGCGGCCCGATCACAGGCAGCGGCACGTTGTCGGTGCAGTG
The DNA here is from genome assembly GCA_036496405.1 of Steroidobacteraceae bacterium. GTDB lineage: Bacteria > Pseudomonadota > Gammaproteobacteria > Steroidobacterales > Steroidobacteraceae > FEN-1191. Next base: position 1,334 of record DASXLF010000556.1, read on the forward strand.
GAACGCTGGGGCGGTCGCCGCGCTAGGAGCCAATCTTGGATTGACCACTGGCACGCTGGCGGTGACGGGCCTCGCCGCATCCGCCACTACGGACACGACGAACGCGGCCAACATCGCCACAGGTACGCTCGCGGCAGCGCGGCTGCCGGCGCTTAGCACGATGAGCGGGGCGGTGACGTATGCGCAGCTTCCGACCGAGGTGCAGCAGTTGCCGATCTCGTTCCCGTTCACCGGCAAGCCGGCAGCTGGGACTGTGGTGAATGTGCCGATGGCATTTGCTGTGACGGTGCCGGCATCTCTGGGGGGGGCCGTGGTATATGACACGACCAAGACCACGGCATCCGCCGCGTTCACCGTCAACCGGATCACTGTCGCTGGCGCCACGACCGCACTTGGCACGGTGACGATCACTAGCACGTCGAACACCAGCTGCACGCTGGCCGGCACGGGCGGATCGCTGGCGATTGGCGATGTTCTGCAGATCGTGGCGCCGACACAGGATGTCTCGCTCAGCGATTTGGGCATCACGATTCTAGCCGCGAGGGTCTGATGGCGTATTCGTTTGGAGATGGGTTCGACTTGTATGCAACGGCTGCTGATGCGTTTGCTGGCTTCTGGGATAGTGGCGCCGGCGCCCCGACTTTTGTTGCGGGGCGGTTTACCGGCAGTCAGGCCCTCCATGTCACCGCCACATCCGTCAGTCTGACCAAGAACAGCAGCGTCAACGATGCGGTGCATCATCTGGTGGTAGCATTCCGGCAGACGGCGGCGATTACCGGCTCGACGCTTGGACTTTATCTGCAACTGCTCGATGGTGTCGCCGGCCAGTGTTGCGTGGTGTTCCGCTCGGATGGTGCGATCCTGCTCACTTCCGGCACGCCAGCCGGCACGGCGCTGGCAACCTATACGGGCGCGTTCCCGGCGGTCAATACGTGGTATGCGTTTGAAATGGAGGTCGTGATAAACAACGCGACCGGCAGCTTCACCGTTCGTAAGAATGGCAACACCAGCAATGACTTCACGCTCGGCTCGCTGAACACACGCACATCGGCCAACAACTACGCCAACAAGCTGACACTCGGCATGCAGGCGGCGGTGAACGCGCAAGAGGTCGACGATCTGTTCTGGCGCTCTGACGCATCGGCGGTGGCGTGGATGGGCGACATCCGCTGCTACACCCGCATGCCGGCCTCCGACGCCAGCGTGCAGTTTGCGCGATCATCTTCATCATATACGCAGACGCCTGGCGTCTCCGGAGGAACAGACGCAGTAAGCGCTACAATTGCTTATTATACTCCTATCGTTCCGCAAGTGGACGGCACGCTCGGAAGCGCGACCATTTCATTGACAGCGGGATATACAGGCAACCTGAAATGCACTCTGTTCAACGGAACTAGCACCACCATCACAACAGTAATCACATCAGCGACTACCCTCAACAATCCCACGACCGGAACCAACACAATCACGTTCCCGTCGCCGCCTAGCCTCTTGAGAGGTGGAACATACTGGCTAGGAGTCATATCGGACACCGCGAGCGGGACCTTCGTGGGCACAAATCTGACCATAGGGAAATCAAGCTCTACGTCCTACGCTGCTTTTCCCGTAGCCAATCCCTCAACGCCAGGGGGAAATAGCGTCCCGTTCACCACTTTCACCATAACCGCAACCAACAACAGCTCGCTTGTCAGCGATCCCCAGCAGGACGCCACTACAACTTACGTCTACGACTCCAACCCAGGCCACGCCGATCTGTATGGCATCGGCAATATCGCTTCGACGCCGGCCACCACGTTCG
>DASXLF010000557.1:0-2882 GCA_036496405.1 Steroidobacteraceae bacterium
GCGTCGGCGCGGTCTCGATGGTGAGAATGGCGTTCTTCTGGTGCAGCACCTTGTAGTGCTTCAGGCTGTGCATCAGCGCGGTCGGCGCGCTGACGGGGTCGCTGGTCAGGAACACCGCGGTGCCGGGCACCCGCTGCGGCGGCCGCTTTTCCAGCATCGCCACCAGCTCGGCAAGCGGGAATTCCAGCTTGCGCGACTTCTCGAACAAGAGCCGGCTGCCGCGCCGCCACGTGTACATCAACAGCATCACGATGCCGCCGAGTGCCAGCGGCACCCAGCCGCCCTCGACCACTTTCAACAGATTGGCTGCGAGGAAGATGAGATCGAGAAACAAAAACGGCGCGATCAATGCGGCGGCGGCAATCGGCGACCATTTCCAGACGCGCCAGATCACGACAAACCCCATCATCGCCGTCACCACCATCGTGCCCGTGACCGAGATGCCGTAGGCCGAGGCCAGCGCGCTGGACGAACGGAACATCAGTACCAGCAGGATCACCGCGATCAGCAGCATGCGGTTGATGCGGGGGATATAGATCTGGCCGGAATGCGCTTCCGAAGTGTGGCGGATTTCAAATCGCGGCATCAAGCCGAGTTGTATAGCCTGGCGCGTTAGCGAATAGGCGCCGGTGATCACCGCCTGGCTCGCGATCACACCCGCGATCGTGGCCAAACCCACCATCGGGATCAACGCCCAGTCAGGAAACATCAGAAAAAACGGGTTTTCGACCGCCTTGGGATCGGCAATGACGAGGGCCCCCTGCCCCAAATAATTCAACGCCAGCGACGGCAGCACGATGAACAGCCAGGCCATCTGGATCGGCTTCTTGCCGAAATGGCCGAGGTCCGCATAGAGCGCTTCGGCGCCGGTCACGGCGAGAAACACGGCACCCAGCGTGATAAAGCCGATGATGCCGTGATGGAGCATGAACGAAACGGCGTAAAGCGGGTTCAGCGCAAAAAGTACTTCCGGCCGTCGGCCGATCGCCGGCAGCGCCGCAACGGCAATGACCACGAACCAGGCCAGCATGACGGGGCCGAAGAAGGTGGCGACGCGCGCAGTGCCGCGCGACTGGACGGCGAACAGCAAGAGCAGGATCAGCAGGGTGATCGGCACGACGTAGAAATCCAGCGCCGCGGCGACGAGCTTGATGCCTTCGATCGCCGACAGCACCGACTGCGCCGGCGTGATCACCGCGTCGCCATAGAACAGGGCGCCCGAGATGATGCCGAGCAGCACGATGCCGCCGGCCGCCTTGCTGCTAACCGCACGCTGCGCCAGCGCCATCAGCGCCAGTGTCCCGCCTTCGCCGTGGTTGTCGGCACGAAGCAGGATCACGACGTATTTCAGCGTCACCACGATGATCAGCGCCCACAGGATCAACGAGACCACGCCCAGCACGGCCAGCGGAGTCACTGCGGCGCCGGCAGATGCGGCGTTGACGGCCTCGCGCAGCGCGTACAGGGGACTGGTACCGATATCGCCATAGACCACGCCGATGCTGCCCAGCATCAGCGCCTTGAAGCCTGCGGTGGAATGGGCGTGACCATGACCATTGGCCGCCGGCGTTTCCGCGGCGGGGACTACGAGATCGCTGGTCATGGGAACGGACGCCTCAAATGCTTCACTGCACAATGGCAAAGCGAGCGGCTTATAGCCCTGCGCTCGAAGCATGGCCTACCCTGATTTTGGGGTCATGTCATGCAAAAATGCATAGCAGTAACGCTATTTGCCAGAGCCCGTCAAATAGTGACTTGGGTCCCCACCTCAACCACCCGCCCGGTCGGAATCTGGAAATAGTCGGTCGCATCATTGGCCGAGCGGCTCAATGCGATGAACAGGTGATCCTGCCACTGCGGCATGCCGGACTGCGCCGACGGTTTTAGCGAGCGCCGCGATACGAAGAACGACGTTGCCATGATGTCGAACTGCCAGCCAAGCTTGCGGGCGATCACCAGCGCTTTCGGCACGTTCGGCGATTCCATGAAGCCGAAGCGCAGGCGGACGGTGGCGAACTTTTCGCTGATGGTTTCCATCCGGACGCGCTCGGCCATATCGACGCGCGGGGTCTGCGCGGTTTCGATGGTCAGGATCACGTTGTGTTCGTGCAGCACCTTGTTGTGCTTGAGATTGTGCAACAGCGCGGTCGGTACGAAACTGGGATCGCTGGTCAGGAACACCGCGGTGCCCTTGACGATGTGCGGCGGACGCTTTTCCAGGCTCTTGATCAGGTCGATCAGCGGAACCTCGATGCGGCGGGTTTTGGCGACCAGGATCGCGGCGCCCCGGCGCCAGGTCCAGATCGTGACCGCCATGGCCAGCCCGAACAACAGCGGCACCCAGGCACCCTCGAACAGCTTTAGGAGGTTGGCGCTGAAGAAGGTGGTGTCGACCACGACGAACGGCATGATCAGGGCCGCTGCGGTCGCGGCGCGCCAGTTCCATAGCTTCCAGATCACCACAAAACCCATGATGCCGTCGGCGACCATGGTGGTGGAAACCGCGATGCCATAGGCCGAAGCAAGGTTGCTCGACGTGCGGAACAGCATCACCAGCAGCAACACGCCGATCAAAAGCAGCGTGTTGACGCGCGGCAGGTAGATTTGCCCGGCATGGGTCTCGGAGGTGTAGCGGACCTCGAAGCGCGGCAACAGGCCAAGCTGCACCGCCTGCCGGGTCAGCGAATAGGCGCCGGTGATCACCGCCTGGCTTGCGATCACGGTCGCAGCGGTCGCCAGCGCCACCAGCGGCAGCAGCAGGATTTCCGGTACCATCCGGTAAAACGAATTCTCGACCGCGGCGGGATTGGACAGCACCAGCGCGCCCTGGCCGAAATAATTGATCAACAGCGCGGGCAGGACAAAATACAGCCAGCCGGCCT